>CAMEIU010000051.1 GCA_945918815.1 uncultured Clostridia bacterium | reverse complement strand
CCCAGCAGAACAACCTCAGGGAGCGGGAGGCCCTGCGCTTTGCCATTGTAAACGTGTCCACGGAATTGTTGGAACAGCATTTCCGCTGCGAAATGGTGGAGCACAGCTACGACCGGTTCATCGCCGTGCTGACCTACGCGGAAATGCCGGCGTCAGAGGCTGCGGCCAAGCTGGAAGAGACCCTTTCCGAGATCATCGCCCTGTTGAACAAGCATCTGCAGATCTCCCTGACCGCTGCCCACGGCACCACCTTCCGCGGTATCGGCCATATGGCCCAGGTCTACGAGAACCTAGAAGAGCTTCTGCAGCTCCGGGTGCGCCGGGGCTACGGTACCGTTCTGACGCCGCAGATGGCTGAGGACCTGGACCAGGAGGATTTCCAGGTTTCCTCCGCAGCCGAGAACATTCTCACCGATTATGTGGTCAATGGAAACGGCCAGCAGGCTGTGGCCCAGTTTGAGGTCATCGCCAAGGATCTGTTCCGGTTCAGTCCCAGTGAGATTCTCCCCTATCTGCTCCATCTGGCCTACCGGCTGCTCAACAGCGTCAAGGAAGCCGACAGCTCCGTCAGCTCCCAGGCCACGGAGGAATTCAAGAAAGTTGCCTCCCGGCTGCCCCAATGCGAAATCGAATCGGACTATCAGCGTCATTTCACCATCTATCTGGAGCGGCTGTGTGCCATTCTCACCGCCCAGAAGGCCGCCCAGGAGGGGCAGAATTCCAACATTCTTGTGCGCCGCATGCTCAAGATCATCGAGGCCAACTACAGTCAGGAAGAGCTGTGCCTCAACTCCATTGCCGACGAGCTGGGTCTCTCCACCCACTATGTGGGGCAGATCTTCCGTGCCGATCAGAACAAGTCTGTGTCCAAGTACATTCTGGACCTGCGGCTGGAGAAGATGGCCCAGGCCCTTCGGGAAACCGACCGCCCCTTCTCGCAGATCATGGAAGCGGCCGGCTTCGAGGAAAAGCAGAAAAACTACGTCTACACGCTGTTCAAAAAGCACTTTGGCGTCACCGTCAAGGCCTACCGGCAGCAATACAGCAGCAACGAAACCGCCCTGCAGTCTTAGCTGCATGGGCGGTTTTTTAGGAGGGACCCCATGAAATTTCTTTTGTATGCCGACGAGCACGGCGTCCGGCCGGACGCCAACGCGGACTGCACCGAGGCCCTGGCCCGGCTTCTGGAGACCCGCGGCTGCGACGCGGAGATCCGCTTCCGGCCCGGCATCTACCGTTTCGGCGCGGACCACGCCAGCCGGCGCAGCTACGCCATTTCCAACTCCGACCCGGCGCCGTCGCAGAACGTTTCCATACTGCTGGAGGGCTGCCGGAATCTGATCCTGGACTTTGGCGGCAGCGCATTGCTGTTCCGGGGACAGACCATTGCCCTGGGACTGGACCGGTGCGAAAACGTCACCATTCTGAACGCCTCGGTGGACTGGGACGTGCCCTTCTCCGCCGAGGGAGAGATTCTCACCGCCGGTCCCGGAGAAATCACCGTGGCCATCGACCCTCTGCGCTATCCCCATGAAGTACAGGATGGGAAGCTGCTGTTCCGGGGACCGGGCTGGCAGTCCTCCGCCTTCTTCGGCGCGCTGGAATTTGACCGCGCCACCGGCCGGGTCCGGCCCGGCGCGGGTGACACCTTTCCGCCTGTGACCGTCTCCCAGGAAAAGCCGGGCGTCGTCCGGATGCAGGGAGCCTTCTCCCCCCTGCCCATTCCCGGCAACCTGCTGGTCCTGCGCCACGGAAAGCGGGTCCATCCGGGGCTGTTCTGTCAGAATTCCCGGGGGATCCGCCTGGAAAACGTGACCTTCCACAGCACCTGCGGCCTGGGCGCGCTCTTTCAGTTTAGCCAGGATATTGCGGTCTGCCGGACGTCCTTCCTGCCCAATCGGGCCAGGGGCCGCCGGATTCTGTCGGGTCACGATGACGGACTGCATTTTTCCAACTGCCGTGGGGACGTCTCCATCACCGAATGCCGCTTCGCCGGACTTATGGACGACGCGATCAACGTCCACGGCACCAGCGTCCGCATTGAGGCCCTGGAGGGCCGCCGTCTGCGGGGCCGGTTCTGCCATCCCCAGTCCACCGGCTTCCATTCGTGGGCCGCAGCGGGAGACCGGATCTCCTTCCTGAACCGGGACACCATGGACAGCCTGGGCGTCCTGGAGGCCGCAGAATTCCGGCTGGAAACGCCGGAGACCTTTCAATTGACCCTCTCCGGACCGGTCCCGGCCCAGATCCGCCCTGGCGACGCCCTGGAGAACCTCTCGAACACCCCCTCCGTCCACTGCTGCCGGAATCTCTTCGGCTCTGGACGGGCCAGAGGGATACTGGTCACCACGCCACAGCCGGTGTACATCGCAGACAACCGCTTTGAGACCTCCGGCTGTGCCCTGCTGCTCGGCGGCGACGCCAACGGATGGTATGAATCCGGCGGCTGCCGGGATGTGGAGATCTGCCGGAATGTCTTTACGGAGCATTGCCTCAGCTCGAAGTATCAGTTCTGCGAAGGCATCGTCTCCATCTGCCCGGAGGTCCGGGACATGGCCCACAGCCAGGGCTTCCACCGGAACGTCCGCATCCACCACAACGTGTTTTACGACTGCGGTATGCCGCTGCTCTACGCCCAATGCGTCAAAAACCTGGAATTCCGGGACAATGTCATCCACGCCTGCCTCCCGCCGGACCGGGAAGCCGGTCCCCGGGTCCAATGCCGCTTCTGCTCCCTGACCGAAGAGGGCAACGTCACGGCATAGCGGCTCCAGACAACGCCGTAGGAAGGGGGCACGGGGGTCTTTCGCCAGAGATTTTCACGCAAAATTCCGTGACGCCCGGTTCTGTCAGGATGACGGTCTCCGCCGTGCCGTTTTGGTACAGGGTCACCCGGCCGCCGGGTTGGCCCTGTACTTTGATTTTCAGCCCCTCCGGCGTCTTTGTCAGGGAAAGGACCTCCGTATCCGAATCGCAGGTCTCTGCGGCGGCGTCTCCGTGGATTGTAAACGTGTGGATCACTCCCCGGCCGATGGTCACGGGATAGCCCTGGCCCTTTACCCAGAGGGTCGCCGCGCCCTGGACCGCCTGAGAATACCAGTCCGTATTGACGGCATAGATCACCCGGCTTCCGTCGGGAACGTCGTAGATGCTGCTCTCCACGGTACCGGCGCTCTCCAGGAAGCCGGTTTGCATTTCCCGCTGCCGCTCCCCTTCGCCCAGCATCCGGAGCAGCGCCTCGTAGACCGGGCGGACCGGCCCTTCGGCGGGATATTCCCGGGCGTTGACGAAGTAGACTGTTCCCGCGCCGAGGCAATTTCGTACCACCAGGGGCAGGCCGTCCCGTTCCCGGAGTGCCTGGGCGTCGGGCCCCAGGGTCACGCGGCCCAGGTGCATCCCGCCATGGTCTTCAAAGGCCAGCAGCTTCACGCCGGTCAGTTCAGAGGCGTCCAGGGGATGGGACGCGCCGCGGAACACGTCTGCCCGGCGGACGTCGGTAAACAGATGGGGCCAGCCCAGGATAAGGGTGCCGCCCCGGCGGACATACTCGGTCAATCGCCGGATCTGATCTTCATCCGCCGTGTTCCAGCCCAGGAAGGCCAGGGCCGGATACCGGCTGAAAACCGATTCGTCAGCCTCCACCGGCAGAATGTCCACGGTCCCGTAGGGCGTGCGGGTATCGTAGCCCTGGGGGGCGGCGGGACAGGGATGACAGTAGATGGCGTCCAGGCGGCTGTCGGGATAGAACACATTGATCAGGTCCCAGCTCTCCTCCGCCGGGGAGAATTCCCACTCCTTGCCCTCCTGGGCCCAGACATTGCGGCGGCAGAAGCAGGCCCAGCCGTCGTAAGCGCCGTGGAGCAGCGCGATTCCCCGGTGGAGGCGGCCCCGGCGGCTGTGGGTGGAGACGAAGCGGAAGAAATCCCGCTCCACCTGCTGGTGGCGGCGGCAGGGCTCGCTGAACCGGTCCAACACCGCGAAGAATTCCTCCATACGGTAGAGGCCCTCCTCGGTATTGATATGGGTGACGCCCTGGAGATAGGAAACGAACAGAGCCAGCTGATAGCGGCGGTAGCGTTCCTCGGTGTCATGGGGCGTGGTGCCCCACTGGACGGCAAGATGGGCCGTAAAGACCTCCCTCTCATAGGCGCTGCTGGCTCCGCGCAAAGCCGCCAGGACCACCTCCAGGGGACCGTACATGAGCTCCGCGCCGCCCACCTCCAGGCCCGCCTGGAAGAAATATTTGAACAGGGTGGACGGACCCGTATGGCGTTTCATGCCGCCCAGAAGCGTCCGTGCCTTGGAGACGAACTGCTCCGCCGCCTCCCGCATATCCCGGGGGGCCGTGGGACTAAAGCAGAGCCAGGTCTGATCGCCGTCGTAGGTCAGGGGCAGATGGTAGTTGGGATAGTCGGGATGCCGGAGGATTTTATGGGATAATTCCTCGAAAAACACGTCGGTTCCATGGAATTTCCGCTGGAGCCAGTAGTAGAGGGCCCCGTCCCGCTCATGGGCCTGGCAGCCCAAAAAACCTGGGCCCGCCAGGCTGGCTTTGGTGGGATTGGCGTTGAGCCCGGGCAGCTCCCGGCCGTCGAACATGTGGCAGTAGGACAGGCCCAGGCGGTTCAGAATGTCCGTCAGACGGCGCCACATGGCGTCGTTGCAGCTTCTCGTGCCGCTCCAGCGGTAGACAGGCCGGAAGGTCAGCAGGTTGCCCAGGCCGTTTTCCAGATACCAAATCAGGAAGTCCTCCATCCGGGCTGTCTCCTGGGGAACATAGATGGCGTCGCCGCTGCCCACCAGCAGGCCGTCCTGCTCCTTTTCCACGATCCGTTGGACGGCCGCCTGTTCCCGGCAGCCCACCGCTTCCACGGTAACAGTCTGGATTCCGGCAGGCGCTCCCGCCGTGACGGGCAGCACTTGCAGGCCTGGTTCCGGGCAGTCCAGAATCGCCGGGGCACGGAGGCCTCCGTCGGTCTCCACCCGCACCCGGACGTTGGGCTCGTAGGTTTTCAGCAGCACGCCGAAGGTCCCATGGGCCGGGACCGTCTCCGGACACCAGGCCACCCGCACGGTCGCCGTCCGCTCCGCCAGCAGCTCCGCCTGTACCAGATTCCAGGGCAGCGGGTCGTGGTAGGCGGAAACGTTGGTCAGGGTAATGCGGTTTTCTCCCTCCCGCAGGCAGCCCAGGGGCAGCTCGATCTCGTTCTCGGAGCCGCGGAAGCATCTCTGGAACAGGGACGCTTCCACCACCGTGCCGTTGACATTCACCTCCAGGTCGGTCCACTCCTTGTGGGAGAGGTTTTCGCCGTACCAGTTGAAGCATTCGTGGTAGCGGTTGGTCTGGTCAATGGGCGGCAGAATGTTGAAGCCGTGGCCGTTTTCCAGCCTTAGGTCCTCCAGCCACAGGGTCCCCCAGGCGTGCTCCAGGGAGACCTTTACCAGCATGGCGGCGGAATCCGGACCCAGGGGCGCCGGGCAGGAGAGCTGCATCCAATCACAATCGCCGGTGGGGAAGTTCAAGGTCACGGTCTCCTTGGCCGGGCCGTTGATGTCTCTTGGATTCCGGCCTTCTTCCATAGTATAATGAGAAAAAGTGATTTTGGCGCAGCCGCCGGGCAGCAGCCGCAAGCCCTCGGTCCGGACCCAGCAGGTGAACCGCCAGGGGCCGCCGCCCGCCGGGACAGGATACTGGGAATTGATCTTCGGCGGGCACTGAATCTTATAGTGCATCCGCCGGGGCCAGTCCTCCCCCTTGGCGGAGAGCCTCAAGGCGAAGCGGCTGTGATGGGTGTCTTCGGTCAAAGCGTCGTCGATGTCCCGATAGTAGAAGGGCAGGCCGCCCTCGTACATCCAGGAGGGATGCAGCCCGACGTCGCCCCGGAGCCGCAGCAGGATGCGGCTGTGCGCCGCGTCCAGGCCGGGCAGGTCCCGGGTTTCAAAGGACAAAGCGGTCCCCTGTCCCGCTTTCAGGGTGCAGAGCGTCAAAGGCAGGGGCCAGCGTTCCAGAAAAGCCATGGGTCAATCCTCCCGATAGGTGAAATCGTCAAAATCCGCGTAGGCGGTGTGGTCATAGAAATCCTGGCAGCACAGGCCCACGAAGGCCCCGGTAAACCGCCAGTGATTCCGGGCGATGGCGTAGTCGTCGGAGAGCACGGCGTAGTCGTACCGCTGCTCCAGCCATTGATCCTGGTCTCCGGCCTGATAGCCGAATTGCAGCACGTCGTACCGGACCCTGGCCCGGAGCCGGACCGGTCCCTCCTCCGGAATCACGATTCCCGCGCCCAGAGGATAGGACACGCTGCCCAGGACGCTCTGCATGACGTTGAGCCGTTTCCGGCCTGCCTCGTCCCGGGTCAGATAGAGATAATAAAAGCTCTCCGTGTCGTAGAGCAGAATCAGGCCCGCCATCTGATGGTAATTTTTCGGCTCAAACTCCACGGTGGTCTCCGCGTGGAAGCAGAAGTCCTGCTGCCTGCGGGCCACCAGGGCCTGCTCGTATTTGGAGTGGAGGCTGTCCCGTCCATGGAGCCGCAGGAAGCCGGGCCGCTCCGTCAGGCTCAGGACGTCTCCGGAGAGCGGAATCCGCAGGGTCTGGTAGGGGTAGCCCAGAGTCTCCCGATCGAAATCGTCCCGCTCCGGCAGCGTCTCCGCCGGGCTTTCCGGCAGGTCCGGCGCCGGGACCGTCAGCCTCGGCTCCCGGCCGCCGCCCGCCAGCCGCAGCCAGCCGTCCTCCGTCCATTCCACCTGCTGCAAGGCCGTCTCCCGGCCCAGGATGCAGGTCCCCTTGTGGGGCAGGGGGCGGCCCACCAGATGGGCGATGTACCACTGTCCCGTCTGGGTCTCCACCAGGCTGGCGTGGCCCGCCTTCTGCAGGGGATTCCAGGGATCATCCCGGCTGGTCAGCAGAGGCGTCTCCGGGTCGCATTCGTAGGGGCCGAACAGGCTCCGGCTCCGGGCCACGGTGGCCACATGGTTGGTATCCGTGCCGCCCTCGGCCAACAATAAATAATAGTAGCTGCCGCGGCGGTACAGGTGGGGTCCCTCCGCGCCGATGATCTTTTCACTGCGGTAGATGCGCCGCTCCGGGCCCACCAGCCGCTTTTGGACCGGATCGTATTCCCGCAGCAGGATTCCGCCTCTCGGTTCCTGGTACAGCCGGGTGTCGCAGTCCCGGTTGACCAGCCATTTGCGGCCATCGGCGTCGTGGAACAACGACGGGTCGAAGCCTGTGCTGTTCAGATACACCGGCTCGGACCAGGGGCCTTGAATATCCGGGGCCGTCACCAGATAGTTGTCCGTATCCTGAAAGACCGACTCGGTCTTGACCACCGTATAGATGAGATAAAACAGTCCGTCCGACCAGGAGAGGCAGGGCGCGAACACGCCGCAGGAGCTGGGCACGCCGCGAAGGTCCAGCTGGCTGGTCCGGGTCAGCGGAAATGCCGCGAACCGCCAATGGACCAGATCTTTGGAATGATACACCGCCACACCGGGAAACCACTCGAAGGTGGACGTGGCCAAATAATAGTCCTCCCCTACCCGCACAATGGAGGGGTCCGGATGGAAGCCTCTGAGGACCGGATTTTGAAGCGCTTTCACAAACAGCACCGCCTTTCGCTGCTCAGTATACTATTTTCCGTCCGGCCAGAAAACTTTAAAATCTGTGCATCTCTATAAAAACCTCACATTCCGCATGGCTGTCCCAGTTTTTATTGCTTTCCTCAAAATTTGTAGTTGCCTGTACAGGCGGTTTTTCCGGTATAATATACTTGGCAGGGGCAGCGCCCGCCGGACCTTTTTATGGGCAGCCGGTGGAGTTCTATATTGAAGCGAGGAGATCAGCGCCGCGGAGGTACAGGACGCGCAGGGACGTGTAATCCCCTGCGAGGCTGGGGTTGTTTCGACAAGCAGCTTTACCGGTCATACGGTACAACTGCAAACCTGCGACAGTCCGGGTTGGCACGAAGGTTTCACTCTGCGCTTCGTTTGCGCAAAACCAAGTGCCTGCCCAACCGCTGCGGTCGCTTTCCTCCGCCGCTGGCGGCGCTCCCTTGCGGGCCCCCACCGCTTCGCGGAGTCCCCTCGAAGGGGGCGCTGCAAATTCCAATTTCATCCGCCGTCAGATTGGCTGTGCAAATCGATCAGCATCCAATGAAACTTTATAAGGAGTGAGTTCATTGCATTTTGTGCCTGAGAAAATCAACCGTATCGCAGAGCAATTGAACGCCCTGCGTTACCGCCCGGCCATGGAGCTGGGGGACTTCACCTATGTGGAGAGCGGCTACAAAACGGACAACAATCCGCCGGAGGGCCCCTGGAAGCCGTTTCCCAGAGATCTGGCCTTCGGCGGAAAGGACCGCCACTTCTGGTTCCACGGGACCTTCCGCACCCCGGCGGCCCGGCCCGGCTGCCGCCTGTACTTCGACCTGCGCACCGCCGTACCCCACTTTGACCACCGCATCGCCGGATACGCCGACGAGGACGGCTGGGACGCCAGCAAGCCCCAGGGCTTGGTGTACCTCAACGGTGAAATGGTCCAGGGCCTGGATGTAAACCACCGGCAGGTGCTGCTGCAGCCGAACACGGACTACGACATGTACCTCTACTTCTACTGCGGCACCGAGGAAGAGACCGCCTATTTCCTGCCCAGCCTGCTCTGGCTGGACGAGGCCGTGGAACAATTCTACTACGACATCAAGGTGGCTCTGGACGCCTGCCTGTGCCTGGAGGAGGGCAGCGAGGACTTCTGCCGGATCCTGGTACCCCTGGAATCTGCCGTCAACCTTTTGGACCTGCGGCAGCCCCGCAGCGACGCCTTCTATGAGAGTCTCGAACGGGCCACGGCCCGGCTGCAGAAGGACCTGTATCAGACCGCCTGCGGCCACAGTGCCGTCACCGTGGACTGCGTGGGCCACACCCACATCGACGTGGCCTGGCTCTGGACCCTGGACCAGACTCGCGAGAAGGCCCAACGGAGCTTCTCCACGGTCCTGCGGCTCATGGAGCAGTATCCGGAGTACAAGTTCATGTCCTCCCAGCCCCAGCTCTATCAATATGTGAAAGAATCCGCCCCGGAAATCTATGAACAGATCAAAGAGATGGTCCGCCAAGGCCGCTGGGAGGTGGAGGGCGCCATGTGGTTGGAGGCCGACTGCAACCTCAGCTCCGGCGAAAGCCTGGTGCGCCAGATTCTCCACGGCAAGCGGTTCATGCAGCAGGAGTTCGGCGTGGACAGCAAAACTTTGTGGCTGCCGGACGTGTTCGGCTACAGCGCGGCCATGCCGCAGATTTTGAAGAAGTCGGGCGTGGACCGGTTCTTCACCTCCAAGATCAGCTGGAACGAGACCAACCGGATGCCCTTTGAAACCTTCCTGTGGCAGGGCATCGACGGCACGGAGATTTTCACCAGCTTCGCCACCGCCCAGGACAAGCTGCCCGGCGGCCGTCAGGAAAACTATGTCACCTACAACGGCACCACGGAGCCGAAAATGGTCCTGGGCACCTGGGAGCGGTACACCAAGAAGGAGTATACCGACGAGGTCATGATCACCTTCGGCTTCGGTGACGGCGGCGGCGGCCCCACCCGCCATATGCTGGAAACCCAGCGGCGCACCGCCGCCGGTTTCCCCGGCTTCCCCAAAACCCGCATCACCACCTCCACCGAATATCTGGACAATATCGAGCGCAAGTTCTATGACGCCTGCCAGGAGACCGGCCGGACGCCCCGCTGGGTGGGCGAGCTGTACCTGGAATTCCACCGGGGCACCTACACCTCCATGGCCAAGAACAAGCGGAACAACCGCAAGAGCGAGCTGCTGTTCCAGAAGGCTGAGACCCTGGCCGTGCTGGACCAGGCTCTGGGCGGACCGGCCTATCCGCAGAAGGCCCTCTACGACGGCTGGCAGACCATTCTTTTGAATCAGTTCCACGACATCATCCCAGGTTCCTCCATCCGGGAGGTCTACGAGGAATGCGACCGGCAGTACGCCGCCCTGGCGGAAACCGGCAACGCGCTGGTAAATGCGCGGCTGCGGCATCTGGCGGACAACATAGCCGGACAGGGCCTTCTGGTCTACAATCCTCTGGGCTTCGCCCGCGGCGGCCTTGTCTCCTGCAACGGCAAGCAGCTCTGGGTGGACGAAGTCCCGGCCATGGGCTGGACCGTTGTATCGTCCAAAGCGCCGGAATGCCGGGTGATCGTGGAAGCCCGGGCATTGGAGAACGATTATGTCCGTCTGGAGCTGGACGAACAGGGCCGCATTGCCTCCCTCTTTGATAAAGTTGCCCGGCGGCAGCTGGCCCTGCCCGGCCAGAAGCTCAACGAGCTGCAGGTCTTTGAGGACATCCCGCGGCAGTACGACAACTGGGAGCTTTCCAGCTACTACAAGCAGAAGATGTGGGTCGTGGATCAGGTGGCGTCCATGGAGCCGGTGGACGAAGGCAGCCGCCGGGGCATCCGCATTACCTGGACCTACCTCAGCTCCACCCTCACGCAGACCATCTGGCTGACGGACCACAGCGCGCAGATCGACTTTGAAACGGAGATCGACTGGCACGAGCACCATCAGGTCCTCAAAGCCGCCTTCCCCCTGGACCTCCAGACCACCAGCGCCACCTATGAGATTCAGTTCGGCCATCTGAACCGGCCCACCCACTCCAACACCAGCTGGGATGCAGCCAAGTTCGAGGTCTGCGGTCACAAGTGGGCAGATCTGTCCGAGGAGGGCTACGGCGTGTCCCTGCTCAACGACTGCAAGTACGGCCACAGCGCCGAGGGCAGCACCTTGAAGCTGACCCTGCTCAAGTGTGGCACCTATCCCAATCCGGAGGCCGACCAGGGCCGCCATGTATGCACCTACGCCCTCCTGCCCCACAGCGGCAGCTTCAAGGAGAGCGGCACCGTCCAGGCAGCCTTCTGCCTGAACCAGCCCCTCATGGCCCAGCCCCTCGCCGGTCAGGGCGGCAGCCTGCCGGAAGCCTTCAGCCTGGTCTCCTGCGACCACGCCAACGTGATCATCGAGACCGTCAAGCAGGCGGAGGACAGCAACGATTTGATCGTCCGCTTCTACGAGGCCCACGGCCGCCGGGATACGGTCTCCCTGACCTTCGGCCTGCCGGTGGAATCCGTCACCCGCTGCGACCTGATGGAACAGGATCTGCCCGACGGCGGCCTGGAGCTCCGGAACAACCAGATCTCCCTCCCCGTCCGCGGCTTCGAGATCGTGACCCTCAAGTGCCGCATGCAGGCATAAGCGCTGCACGGCTCCGTCCCCCGCTGCGGGAACGCCCACATTTTCCAAAAAACACGGCTGACCAGGGAACCATCCCAGGATCAGCCGTGTTTTTCTAAGCATATCTGGTTTAAAGCAGAAAAATGGAATTATGACGATCGGTTTTCGTAAGCACACGGATTTTATGACAGGGCTCTATCTCACACTGGCATTTCTGTGAAATCGCACAATGCCCACTGTTGGGCGCGGCACGCGCCGTTTGGCAGTTGGTTCCGGGATGCAACTGCCTGCAAGCGGCACGTCCAGTGGCCGTGCCCTACATAAGCTTTTTCGCAACCATGACAGCGCTCTTGGAACCCTTGCAAGATATTCGCTCTTGCTTATTTATCCCGATAGCCATAAGCGGAGACAATGGCCACATCCTCACCGGACAGCTGAAACAGATATTTTCGCAGTTCCTTCGCCGCATACTCCTGCATTTCCGGCAATTCCGCACCCCGTTTTTTGTATTGTTTGGCTATGGGTATGAAAAGATCCCGGGTGCGGACAGGCCGCCCCGGGACCGTGTAAATGGCATACTATAAAAAATGTGGATGCCATCCGAAGATAGAAGCCACATTTCCTGTCGTTTTTCCGCCGCGTGGTTTTGCCGTTTCAGT
>CAMEIU010000050.1 GCA_945918815.1 uncultured Clostridia bacterium | reverse complement strand
CACTTCTTGGGGGCGGGGGCGATTTCGACGCCAGCCATGCGGTTCTTCAGCATCTGGATGGCGCGGGCCGCGACTTCCTTGGTGACGCAGGAGCAGCCGGCCACGTTGTTTTCGAAGCCGCCCTTGTCCATGTTCTCTTCGACCATGGCGGTGGCATACTCATTGCCGACGACCAGCTGGCCCTGATAGGCGCAGAAGCTGACGCCCACCACGGGGATGCCGCGCTTGCCGGCCTGGCCGATGTGCTGGATGAAGTCGATGTGGTTGTTGCCGAAGCCCTCGGTAGTGATGATGCAGCCGTCGATGTCCAGAGACTCCAGCAGGGAGCCGAGGCGCTCGGAGACCCACAGCTTCTCGTCGTTGACCTGGGGAGAGCCGACGAAGACGACGCCGACCAGATCCAGCTCGGTATCGGCAGCCAGCCCCTCGACCAGAGGCTCGCGGATGTAGTGGCGGGTCATTTCCTTGGTGGCCGGGCCGATGCAGGTCAGGGCGTGGATGGAGCCGTCACGGACCTGGTTGGGAGTCAGGATGATGGGCACGTTGCCGCAGTCCACGTTCTTCTGGCCGCCCAGAATGCCGCAGGGCTCAGTGGGGCAGATGACGTTGTCGTGCATGGCGCCCTGGCCCATGATTTCCTTGACCAGAACCACACGGGGATTGCCCTGGCGGCGGACGTCCTCGCAGAACTCCTCGCGGACGATTTCGCCGTCGTATTTCTTCAGCTCGTTGCGCACGGCCTGGATGATGTAATCCTGGCACTTATGGGCGGCGAAGGGGCCGGGCCGGGTCATGCCGGACAGGCGCTGCACCACCGCGTGGCAACGGATGATAATATCGTTCTCGTCGGCGCAGCCGGGATGACCGAAGTACATCTTCTCATCCAGATAGCCCTCGGAGGAACCGAACTCGTGGACCTGCACACCGTCCTCGTCCACGCCGGTCAGCATGAATACCACGCCGTCGGCGACCTTGGTGACGCCGCTGCCCAGCTCGCCCTCGACCTTGGTGGCGATGGGGCAAACGTCCATGATGGTCTCGGTGTAGATGTGCCGCTGGTCGGGCTTGATGACGTCCAGCTTCAGGCTCTTGCACAGGGGATCTTCCTTGATGGCCCGCTCGACGATGGAGCCGTCAATGGTGATCTTGCCGTCCTTGATGGAGGTCTCTGTGCCGATCTCCGCGTCGGTGATCTTCACATGCTTTTTCACCAGGGTGCGGATCACTTTCTTCTCGCCGGTCTTCTCCTCTGCCGCGGGGGCGGGGGCAGCGGTGGGAGCTTCCGCGGGCTGCTGGGGCTGGGCGGCTGCGAGACCCACCGGAACCTCCAGAACGAGGTTCTCCAAATGGTCTGCCTTGCCAATCTGAATTTTAATCATTCCGTTTCCTCCTGCCGTTGTGATTTGCTCGACCACCGGCGCGGCCTGCGCCGGCTGGGGAGCCGGTTCTTCCTTCTGCTCGCCGGCCACTTCGTTGACGTGGTCCAGCACATCGCGGGTAATCGGCGTCAGGGCCTCCGTATCCTGGAGAAGGGTCGCGCCCAGGACCTGCTCGATGGTCAGGCCGTCGCTGCTCAACGTCAGCAGGCCAGCTTCCTGCATGTCCTCAAAGAGAGCCGGATCCTCCAGATCGGCAGCGCCGATGACGAGTCCCTTCTGTCGGCGGCAGCAGAAAATCGCCGGGTCCTTCAGGTGTTTTTGCAGCGTTTCCTTGGTAATGGACATTGTAGTACCTCCCTACAAATGATTATGGATGCTCATTCCTTAATTCTGCGAACCAGAGGATGGTTCACGGCACGGAGCGCGGCGTCAGTGCTGTGATACACCGGCAGGCCCAGCTTCGGCGCGCAGGACATGACCGTGTTGGAGCAGTCGGTGCAGTTGCCCACCAGCACCGCCTGGGCGCCGGCCTTCTTCAGGGCCATGATTTTCTGGACCTGACCGGGACACTTACCGGGATTCTCGCACTTGTGGGCGGCCTTGACTTGGGCGGCCTGCTTGCAGAATTCCACGCCCACTACCTCGGAGCCGAGGCTCTCGGCCAGCTGGCGCATTCTCGCCTCGTCGGCGCTACAGGCGCAGACGAGAAGACCGATCTTCTCCGGTCCCTTCATGAAGCACTCGGTGGCGATGAGGCCGCCGGTGGTCTTGACGACCGGCGCTTCCAGGCTGGTGCGTTTGCCGGTGAAGGGTCCGCCCATGACCAGCTCGCCGTATTCCCCGGCCAGGCCGCCGGCGGCTTCAAACAGCTTGCCGACGGAACGGCCGATGGGCACGTCCTCAAAAATCTGAATCAAATTTTCATTGCCCTTGAGCTTGCCGGCCACCGTCAGGTTCTTGTCGATCAGAGGCTTCTTCAGGTCCACGGCCTCCTGAATCCGGCAGACGGTCTCGGCATTCAGCACCACTGCGCCGGCCTCGGAGGGCAGGCTGTTGACGCTGAGCAGCACGCCCAGGACCTCGCGGACCACGGCGCGCTCTTCGCCCATGGGGTAGATATTTTGCAGCAGATGGATGCGCATGTTCTCACCCAGAACGGCCCGCAGCCGTTCCACCGCTTCCTTATGGATCTCCTTGATGGCGATGACGCCCTCTTTGGCATGGAGAATGTCCATGACGATCCGCAGGCCCCGGACCAGCTGCTCCGGGTTCTTCTCGATGGCGGCGATGTTGTGGCCCAGAATGGGCTCGCACTCGGCGGCGTTGACCAGGACCGTGCCGCCCTGGACCGCCGGAGCGGTCAGCTTGGCATAAGTGGGAAATCCCGCTCCGCCCAGGCCCACCAGGCCCGCTTCCTCAATGAGCTTCAGCGGGTCCTCTCCCTGGAGCTTGACATAGTCTTTGGGCTGCTCTTCCGCGGCGCAGATGGTGATCTGATCCGCGGAAACCTCCGCTACAGTGCCCGAGACGCTGGAATAGAGATTGGCGCCAAGGCCCCCGGCGGGCTTGGCCGCGATCAGCTGACCCCGGGAAACCGGCGCGCCTGCCTCCACAACGGGAACAGACGGTGCGCCGATATGCTGTTTCAGCGGAAATTGAAATCGTTCACCCACACGCTTTCCTCCTTGTATTTTTGTGCATTCTTTCAAAATTCACGATTTTGATGCCTTGTATATGTCTAATTATAACAATTTGCTCGCAATCTGTAAATAATGAATTTCCAAGAACACCTCAAAGAGTTTTTATGAACGCCATCAAAGATGCTTATGGAAATTGCCCACAATGGTATCCACCTTGAAGAACGTCACAAAGGCGTGGTCGTCGATTTCCTTGATGGCGCGGCTGATCTGCACGCCCTCAAACTTGGACAGGGCCATGAAGATGACCTTGCAGTCGCTCTTGGTGAAGTAGCGGATGCCGCCCCAGTAGGTGGCGCTGCGGTTGGTGATCTTCTGAATGACGGGCAGCACCTCGTCGCTGGTGGTGATGATCAGGCAGGCCATGTTCTGGTTCTGGGTGTGGGTCAGGTCGGTGACAAAGGAGTAGACGGCCACATAGATCAGGGAGTACACCACGGTGGTCAGGTCGAACA
Source organism: uncultured Clostridia bacterium (assembly GCA_945918815.1). Classification (GTDB taxonomy): domain Bacteria; phylum Bacillota; class Clostridia; order Oscillospirales; family Oscillospiraceae; genus Avoscillospira. The sequence continues at coordinate 8,579 of CAMEIU010000050.1, read as the reverse complement.
TCAGGGCGCAGGCCACATAGACCAGAACGTTGATCATCATGGAGATCTTGCCCACGCTGAAGTTGCGGCTCTTCTTCATAAAATAGAGGCCCAGGATGTCCTGGCCGCCGCCGCAGCCGCCGTTTTTCAGAGTCATGCCGCAGCCGTAGCCGGCGATGACGCCGCCGACGATGGCGCCGGCCAGCTTGTCGGAGAGAATCGGCGGAACCGGATTCGGAATGAAGGTCAGGAAGACCGTCTGGAAGGTAACGCAGATCACGGTGCTGACAAAGAACCAGCGACCCAGGGACTTATAGGCCAGGACCAGCAGCGGAATGTTGATGAGGTACAGGATGATACCGGCGATATCAATGTTGGAGGGGATGGGCGCATGGGCGTAATCCACCAACAGGGTACGGACGATCTGGCCGATACCCAGGAAACCGCCGGAATAGAGGTTCAGAGGCACGATGAACAGGTTCATGCCGGCCGCAAAAATCAGCGTGCCGAGGACGGCAAAAAACAGCCGTTTGTTTCTTTCGGAGAGAATTGCTTTCATGGTAATTTCTTCCTTTCGTTTTTGCGCAATTAAAAAGGACTCTGTCTCTCTGGTAAAAAAGTCCATACTTTTATTATAATGCCATTTTCTTGGTTCGTAAAGCGCGGATTGATTACGGCAGATAGAAAAAGAGGCCGCCGGGGCGGTCTCTTTTCTTCGTTTCAAACAAATTATGACAGCCGTCCGGGCAATTCCGTCGGGCTTTTTCCACAGTCCCTTATGCCCCGAACGGGCGGCTGATAGCCGCCCCTACAGGGTGCGCCGGGCTTATGACAGCTCGATCATGTTGGTATAGAGCTGATAGTATTTTCCCTGCTGCCGGAGAAGGTCGTCGTGGCTGCCGCGTTCGATGACCTGACCCTGCTCCAAAACCAGGATGGCATCGGAATGGCGGACGGTGGACAGGCGGTGGGCGATGACGAAGACCGTTCTCCCCCGCATCAGGCCGTCCAAGCCCTTTTCAATGAGCTTCTCCGTGCGGGTGTCGATGGAGGACGTGGCCTCGTCCAGGATCAATACCGGCGCTTCGGAGACGGCGGCCCGGGCGATGGCCAGCAGCTGCCGCTGGCCCTGGCTCAGGTTCGCGCCATCGGAGTAGAGAACCGTGTCGTAGCCCTGGGGCAGATGGGAGATGAAATAGTGGGCGTTGGCAATCTTGGCGGCCCGGATGCAGTCTTCGTCGGAGGCGTCTAGGCGGCCGTAGCGGATATTCTCCATGACCGTGCCGGTGAACAGGTGGGTGTCCTGCAAGACCATGCCCAGGGACCGGCGCAGGTCGTCTTTTTTGATGTCCCGGACGTCGACGCCGTCATAGGTGATGGTTCCGGCCTGGACATCGTAGAAACGGTTGATCAAATTGGTGATAGTGGTCTTGCCCGCGCCAGTGGAGCCGACGAAGGCGATCTTCTGGCCCGGCTTGGCGTAGAGGGACAGGTCCTTCAGGACCGGCTTCTCCGGCACATAGGAGAAGTCCACATCATAGAACCGCACGTCGCCCCGCAGCGGCGTCCTGGTTCCGTCGGCCTTGACCCAGAAGTAGTCGCCGCCGCATTTCTCCAGGGTCACGGTTCCCTGGTCCACCTCCGGGGGCGTGTCCAGGACGGCGAAAATGCGCTCCGCGCCCGCCAGGGCCAGCATGATGGAGTTGAACTGCTCGGAGATCTGGCTGACCCGGTCGGCAAAGGTGCGGATGTACTGCAAAAAGGCGATGAGCACGCCGCCGGCCTCCTCGCCGGACAGCAGCAGCACACCCAGGGCGCAGGTGATGGCGTAGAACATGTGGGACAGGTTGTTGAGGATGGGGCCGAGGATGGAGGTCACGGTGGTGGCCTTGGTGGATACCTGGCACAGCTGGTCGTTGATGACGGAGAAGTCGTCCAGGACCTGCTTTTCGTGGGTGAAGACCTTGATGTCCTTCTGGCCCTCGATCATTTCCTCAATATAGCCGTTGACCGCCGCGGCGTGCTTCTGCTGGGCCCGGTAGTTGCGGCCGCTGATTTTCGTGGTGGTGCGGACCACGACCACCACAATGGCGCCCAGAACCACCATGATGGCGAACAGCTTCATGGACAAAATCAGCATCATGGCGATGGTGCCAGCCAGAGAGGTGACGGAGATGAGCATCTGGGTGATGCTGTGCTGCAAAAGCTCGTTGGTGGCCTCGATGTCATTGGTGTAGTAGCTCATGAGGCTGCCGTTGGTGTTGGAATCAAAGTAGCTGACCGGCAGCTTCTGCATTTTGGAGAACAGCTCCGTCCGCAGGTGCCGCATGATGACCGTGCAGCTCTCCAGCATGAGCCGGTTCAGAAGATAGTTGGTCAAGGCGCTGAGGACATACAGGGCGGCAAGGCCCAGCAGCAGCGCCGCATATTTGGCGAAGGCCTCGTTGGGAGAGAGGCCGCTGGCCTCCAGCAGGTTCACCAGGGGCTTCATGCAGTAGGACGCGCCGATGGTGGCGGCCACATAGACCAGGATGGAGAGCAAAGCGCTGATCAGGATGATGCGGCAGTGCTTGAAATACCGGAACAGCCGTCCCAGGGTCCCCAGGGGCGTCCGGGCCTTTCCGTAGCCGCGAAGCTCGACTCTAGGCATGCTGTTCCGCCTCCTCTCTCATCTGGCTGTCATAGACGTCGCGATAGATCTGGCTGCGGGACATGAGCTCCCGGTGGGTGCCCACATCGGAGAGGCTGCCCTCGTCCAGGACAACGATCCGGTCGCAGGTCATGATGGACGCGATGCGCTGGGCGATGATGATCTTTGTGGTGCCGGGCATGGCGGTCCGCAGGGCCTTGCGGATATGCTCGTCGGTGGGCATATCCACTGGGCTGGTGGAGTCGTCGAGAATCAGTATTTTCGGCTGCTTGACGATGGCCCGGGCGATGCGGAGCCGCTGCCGCTGGCCGCCGGAGAGGTTGGCGGCGTTCTGCTCCAGAACCGTGTCATAGCCCTCGGGGAACCGGTCGATGAACTCGTCGGCGCAGGCGATGGCGCAGGCCTCCCGGAGCCGTTCCTCGGAGGCGTCGGGGTCGCCCCAGCGAAGGTTGGCGGCGATGGTGCCGGAGAACAGGGCGCCGTTCTGCAAAACCATGGAGACGCCGTCCCGGAGATTCTCCAGGGTGTAGTCCCTGACGTTCCTTCCCCCCACCTTCACCGTGCCGGAGAGGGTATCATAGAACCGGGGAATAAGGCTGACCAGGGTGGATTTACCTTCGCCGGTGCCGCCGATGACGCCGACGGTCTCGCCGCTTTTAATGTGCAGATCAATGTGGCGAAGAGCCAGCTTGTCCGGGTCCTTGGTATAGCTGAAGCACACGTCCTCAAAATCCACGCTGCCGTCGGCCACCTTCGCGTCGGAGGAGCCGTCGGCGATGTCAATCTGCTCGTCCAGGACCTCGTTGATGCGGTACAAAGACGCCTGGGTCCGGGAGATAGCCATGACCACCCAGGACAGCATGGTCAATGCCGACACGGCCTGGCTGGTGTAGGACACCAGGCTCATGAGCTGGCCGGTGGTCAGACCCGTGGTCCGGAACAGAATCTCGTGGCCGCCGGTGTACAAAAGGATGATGGAGCAGCCCCACATGACCAGCATCTGAATGGGACCGGTCAGAGTAAACAGCCGGGAGGACGCCAGCTGGGCATGGCGCAGCTCCTCCGCCGTGTCCTCAAACCGCTTGGACTCATAATCTCCGCGGACGAAGGCCTTGACCACCCGGATGCCGATGAGATTCTCCTGGACTGCGTGGTTCATGCCGTCGAATTTCCGCAGCATGGCCTTGAACCGGGGCTGGCCGATGCGCATAAGGACAACCAGGGTCACGGCCAGGATGGGGATGGCCAGCAGGAAGATGGCCGCCAGATGGCCGGAGATGGACAGGGCCATGACCGAGGCCATGATAACCATAAAAGGGGCCCGGACCATGGTGCGGATCATCTGCTGCATGGTGTTGCGCATGGTATTCACGTCGGTGGTGGCCCGGGTGATCAGGCTGGAGGCGGAGAAATGGTCCGTATTGGCGAAGGAGAAGGACTGAATTTTCTCCAGAAGGGCGGCGCGCAGATTCCGGGCGAAGCCCTGGCTGGCGATGGAGGAAGCCACGCCGGACATGACGCCGCAGGCCATGGACAGGCAGGCCGTGATGACCATGATTCCGCCCACGGTCAGGACGAAGCGGGTCTGATTGGCGATCAGCTCCGGCGGGAACCAGGATTTCAGGAGGAACTCCTCCTTGCGGGAGAGGCCGCCGTCCACGAGCATGGGAATCAGGACCTCCAGCAGGACCTCCAGGGAGATAAAGATGGCCGAGGCCGCCGTCCAGCCGCCGTACCCTTTCAGATTCGGCTTCACATGACGGAGGATACCCGGTTTTTTAGGCTGGTGCATAGGCACGATGTTCCTTTCCATTACCAAAACTTGCTGTACACCCACCATGTAACGCCGTAGGGGTGACTCCAAGCAGGTAGTCCCGGTAAATATCAAGTGCTCAATCGAAAAACCGGTTTAAGATCGCGGCGGTCTGGGCGCGGGTGGCGGTGGCTCTGGGCGACAGCTTCCCGCCGCTGCCCTGGAGATAGCCCTTTTCCGTCATCCACTGGAGGGCCGTTCTGGCATAGGCGGAGACCTGGGATTGGTCGGAGAAGGTATAGAGGCTGCCAGAGGCAGCGGGACTGCCGGCATACCGCCACAGCAGGGCCGCCAGCTGTTCCCGGGTCAGGGGCGACGCCGGTTCAAAGGTATCCTCGGAAACGCCGGTCACATAGCCCTTTCCATAAGCCCAGACCACGGCGTCATGGTACCAGACCCCTTCCTCCACATCCCGGAAGGGAGAGGCGTCCGTCACCTTGGGGCAGCCCGCCTTGTTGTAAAGGACCTGGACCAGCATGGCCCGGGTCATGGGCGCGTCGGGCGAGAAGGTCCCGCCGCCGCTGCCCTGGAACAGGTTCTTCTCCAGAGCCGCCCGGACGTCGCTGTAATACCACGCGCCGGGAACCAGATCCCCGTAGGGCAGCAGGCTGCCCGCCACCGTCACGGTGCAGGCCGCCGTGAAGCCGTCCCGGCAGGAAGCGGTGATCACCGCGGTCCCCTGCCCCATGGCCGTCACGCAGCCCCGGGCATCCACAGCGGCCGTGTTGGAATCGCTGCTGCTCCACGTCACATTCCGGTTGGTGGCCTCCTGGGGCTCCACCCGGGCGGTCAAGAGGGCGCTCTCTCCGGCAGTCAGATTCAGCGTTTCCGCTTCCAGGGTCAGGCCCGTAGCCGGGACCATGGTCCAGGGATTGCCCGCTGCCGGGTCCGTCGGATCCCAGCCGTTGTTGGTTTCCGGGGTGATCTCGTCCACCTGCTTGTCCGGCTTGCCCAGGGGGCCGGGGCTATCCCAGTCCTCATAGACGGTCACCTGGGTCCCGCCGGGGCAGTTGTCATAGATCCACTTGGCGTCGGCCACCTGCAGCCGCACGCAGCCCATGGAGGCCGGACCGCCCAGGTTGTTGTATTCCTCATAGAGCAGGCTGTCGTGACTCTGGCTGCTGTAGCAGACCGAGTGGAACAGGTAATTGCCGTAGAAACCGCATACTGGCCGTAGCTGCCGTCCAGCATCAGACGCCACTCGCTGCGGTAGCTGCCGAGCGTATAGGTGCCCAGGGGCGTCACATAGCCGGGCCGGGCCGTGGAGCAGATCATGGCCTTGACCGGCACCGTATAGTCCCCGTTTTCGTCCTGCTCATAAACGGTCACGGTGTTCAGGGCCCGGTTGACCCGGATGGCGTAGGGGCTTTTGGTCCCGGCGGCGAACACCGTGCCGCAGAGCAGGGCCAGTACCAGCAGGAGGCAGAGGATACGACGTTTCATGAAGTTCTCCTTATGTATCAGTCTGATTCTATTTTACCATGGACCGGCAAAGCCGGCAAGGCCAGTTAAGGGACATCCCTTGTGCCCCCTCTTTCGCTCATTCGGCCACATGGGGCTGTGAGGGTGCGCTGCAATTCCGTTTTTTGCTTTAGGGGACGCATATATGCGTCCCGCTGCACGCATTTGCAGTTAGGTATGCACTTCAAAAAGAGCGCGCTGCTTCCCGGCAGCTCCGACTCGTTGTATTTGCAGCGCACGTCGGAGCCTTTCGGGCGGCATTTATGCCGCCCCTACAGGTTCATTCCTCGTTTTCTGAACTTTATCAATTTTCAACAATGCCGGACTGCTTTACGGCCTCCACGATTTCCGCCATGACCTCCGGCGGCTGGACCAGGGCGAAACGGACGTGGCCTTTTCCCAGGGTACCGAAGGCGGAGCCGGGGGTACACAGGAGGCCGGTCCGTTCCAGCAGCTCGAAGCAGAATTCCACGGAGTTTTCATAGCCCTTGGGCAGCGGGGCCCAGACGAACATGCTGCCCTGGCTGTCGGGCACGTCCCAGCCGATGGACCGGAAGCCGCCGCACAGGGCGTCCCTTCTGGCTTCATAGGCCTGCCGCTGCCGCTCCACACCGTCCTGGGGCCCGTTGAGGGCCGCGATGGCCGCGTGCTGCACCGGCAGGAAGATGCCGTAGTCGATCTGGGAGCGGAGGGTGCGGAATTTCTGCACCACCGCCCGGTTGCCCACCACAAAGGAGATCCGTGCGCCGGTCAGGTTATAGGTCTTGGACAGGGAGTTGTACTCCACGCCCACCTCCTTGGCGCCGGGGAACCGCAGGAAGGAGCCGCCCACCCGGCCGTCGTAGATGATGTCGGAATAGGCGTTGTCGTGGAGAATGAGAATGTTGTACCGCTTTGCGAAGGCGATGAGCTTTTCATAGAACCAGTCCGGCGCGGCCACGCAGACCGGGTTGGCGGGATAGGACACCACCATCATCTTGGCCGCCCGGGCCGTGTCCGGGTCGATGGCGTCCAGGTCCGGCAGGTAGCCGTTCTCCGGCAGCAGATCGTAATAGACCGGCTTGGCCCCGCAGAGGAAGGGACCCATCTCAAAGATGGGATAGCCGGGGTTCGGCACCAGCACCGCGTCGCCGGGATCGCAGACCGCCAGGCCGATGTGGGTCAGGCCCTCCTGGGAGCCGTAGACCGTCATGATCTCGTCCCGGGCCAGCTCCACGCCGTAGCGGCGGCGGTACCAGCTCTGCACCGCGTCCAGCAGCGCCGGCAGCTCCGTCAGGGCGTATTTGTAGTTCTCCGGCCGAAGGGCCGCCTGAGACAGGGCCTCCATCACATGGGGGGCGGGCTGGAAGTCCGGCGTGCCGATGGACAGGTTATAGACCTTCCGGCCGGTCCGCTCCAGCTCCTTCTTTTTGTCATCGAGTACGTTGAAAATACCGGCCTGGAACAGGTCCATGCGCCGGGCGAATTGAACATCCATGGAACAGCCTCCAAATTTGGTTAATCTTGTTTATTATACTGCTTTCTTCTGCTGCTGCCAAGGGGCATTTTCCATCAGAGCAGGCCCCAAAGCCGCAGAAGATACACGATTACAAACACCGAGCCCATGGACAACACGCTGCTCCACACCACCAACTGGCTGGCAAGCTGATCGTCGCCGCCGATTTCCTGGACCATGACTGCGCTGGACACGGCCACCGGAGAGGCGCAGACGGTGATCAGCGCGGGCATTTCCACGGCGGTCAGGCCCAGCGGATTCCGCAGGAGGATGCCTGCGCCCAGGATCAGGACCGGCGACGCGACCAGCCGCAGCAGGATGCCCAGGCTCAGCTGGGGCAGCAGCCGCCGGACGGCCCGGAAATCCAGGGCCGCGCCCAGGACGAAGAGCATCACCGGGGAGGCCACCTTGGAGAGATTCTGCATGGCCTGATAGAGAGAAGGCAGCCGCCGGAGGTCCAGGGTCGGGACCGCCTGCCGCAAAGCCGCCAGCAGCAGGCCGGACAACGCCCCGATGATCAGGGGATTGGTGACGATCCGCTTCAACAGGACCTTCGCCGGAGGCCGCTTCCCGCCGTCGCCATAGTAGGTCAGGGTCAGCACCGCCAGAAGGTTAAACAAGGGCACGCAGACCGACGTGGCCACGGAGGCGTAGGCCATGGCCGCCTCGCCGCCCAGCCCTTGGGCCAGGGGCAAGCCCAGGATCGCCTGATTGGAGCGGAAGGCCGCCTGGACCACCACGCCCTTCTGCCGCCGGTCCGGTACCAGCAGCTTCGCCGCCAGCATACCAACCAGGGCGCAGGCCAGAACCCCGGCAAATTGAAAGCCCACCAACCGCCAGTTCAGGTCCGACAGCTCCTCGATGGCGTAGACGCTGCAAAACAGCTGCACCGGCAGAAACAGCCGGAAGCACAGCCGGTTCAGCTGCCGGTAGAATTCTCCATCCCAGCTGCCGATGCGCCTGACCACATAGCCAAGAAGAATGATCAGCAAAATGGGCAGAATGGCGCGGAGGGCGTATAAAAAAGTCTCTCCCATAACGGTCTTCCCTTTCAAAGTCAGATACAGACATTATAAATGCCCCGCGCCCGATTTGCAAGGCCGCTCGACAGAGGGAAGGATTCATGCTGTAGCGTTACAATTGATGTGAGACCAAGGGTATAGAAAAAAGCGATTGAGTTC
>CAMEIU010000049.1 GCA_945918815.1 uncultured Clostridia bacterium | reverse complement strand
TAAACTTGTAACTCTGTCGCATTTTTCACGGTCTCACATCATTGACAAACAAACAAAGTTAGAAAATGGGAGATTTTCTTTGCAGAGGCAGAACAGGAGAGAGAAAGCAAGAAATTGGGATTTGGCGATGTGATGCACTGGCGCGGGAGCGCCCAAGGCTCCCTTGTGTAAAGGGAGCTGTCAGCGAAGCTGACTGAGGGATTGTTTTTTCCTGCTACGCAAGATGCTGGAACTGCCATACAATCCCTCCGTCACGGCTTCGCCGTGCCACCTCCCTTTACACAAGGGAGGCTTTGGCCTTTTGCAAACCGCAACGACTCTACAAATCCCAATTTTTCGGTTTATGCTATTTCAGATACGCTTCAAAGACAGCCCTGGGAATCTGGAACGTGGGGCAGCCGGTGGAGCCGGGGGCGACTTCGTATTCGTCGAAGGCAATGATGATGTCGCCGTTTTCGGCGAAATAGAAATTCTGGTCTGGCTGGATGCTGGTGAAGTTGAGCCCCTCATATTCCGTGTCGATCCAGTAGAGTTCCGGGGCCTCCCGCATCTGCCGCTGAATCTCCCGGCTGATGGCGTCGATATAGTCCTCCGAGGCGAACAGGTCCGACAGTTTGGCAATCTCGCCGGTGGACTTGTCGATGTGGTAGTAGCGGTAGGAGACGTTGCCGCTGCCGCCGCCCCAATAGACCTGGAGCCGCAGGGTGAACCAGTCTTCGGTGTTGGTGACCACCTCCGACCGGACGTCCAGCTCCGTGTAGCCCTCCTCGCCGATGGCTTCGGCGTCCTGCTCAAACTGCCTGGTCAGCATGTCGGTCATGGTCTGGATATCCAGATTGACCTGCTCCACGGATTCCTGCATCTGAGGCGTGCTGCCGGCCGGGGCAATGATCTCCGGCACCTCCACCTGGGCCGGGTGGTGTTCGTCCTCCCGCGCATAGGTTCGGAAGGTCACCACCTCAAATAGGGGACCTACCACCGGCAGGCTTTGGAGCCGGTCCGCCGCCTGGGCGCTGCAATTGGGCAGGGCCACGGCCACCAGCAGGCAGGCGGCCACGGCGGTACCGAACACCCGCAGGATCCCATGGCCCTTCCGCTTCCGGCGGGGCAGATTGGACAGGGCGTCCTCCACACATTGGGAAGCCCAGGCGGGTACGGCGTCCTGCTCCTCCCGGGCCATTTGTTTCAGGGTTTCATCCAAGTTGTTCATAGCGAATCCTCCAAAAGCGCCCGGAGCCGCTGCCGCGCGCGGAACAGCCGGGTCTTGATCACGTTTTCTCCGTAGCCGGTGATCTCGGCAATCTGCCGGATGCTCAGATCCTCATAGTAAAACAGGTTGACCGCCTGCCGGTAGTCCGGCGGCAGCTGGGCCACGGCCTGGGCCAGGGCCAGATGCCGGGTGGGGTCCTCCTCCGACGCCACGGGTCCGGCGTCCTCCAGGGATACCACCGGCTTGCGGCGGCGCAGAATGTCGTAAGCGGTATTGGTGAGAATTTTCAAAAGCCAGGGCTTGAATTTCTCCGGGGATTTCAGGGTGTGCCGCTTTTCATAGGCGGTGTAGAGGGCCTCCTGGATGGCGTCCTCCGCGTCCTGCCGGTTGTTCAGCAGGCTCACCGCCGTGCGGTAAAGGCTGCCCTCCAACAGGCGGACCTGCTCGCAGAACCACTGCGTATCTTGTTCTTCGTGTTTCACTTGCTTCCCTCATCTGTGGTTTCTTTGTCTGATGATTAGACGTTGGAACGGGGCAAAAGGTTACAGAAATAATTGAAAATGCAGGGCGCGACGACTCGGCGCGCCGTGGCAGCTTCGTACAGGAGGATGCTGCCAACAGCGGCACGCCCAGTGGTCGTGCCCTACAAAGGTACGGTACGTTTTTTGCTCCGTTGGTGCGGATACGGACGGCCAATGGCCGCCCCTGCGACCGCTTCTGGCTTATTCTAAAATTCCAAATTGATACTTGACCGTCAGGATTCGCAGGACGCTTTCATTGATGCGGTCCTCCGTCAAGGCCCCGTTTTCGATGGCTTCCAGGACAGCCTGGTGGGCTTCCTCCAAATTCTGGGGCATCAGGACCATGTCCACCCCGGCCTGGAGGGCCAGAACCGTGGCCTCGCCGCTGGTGTAGTAGCTTGTAATGGCCCCCATCTGATGGGAGTCGGTGATGATGATTCCCGTAAAGCCCAGCTCGTCCCGGAGATAACCTATGACCTCCGGCGACAGGTCTGCGGGCAGATTGGACAAATTTTCATTGGTGAGATGCGACACCATGACGAAGGCCACGCCTTTGGCAATGCCGGTCTCGAAGGGCAGCCACTCGGTCTCCCGCAGCTCGTCCAGGGTCCGGGTGGAGACGGACTTCCCTTCATGGGAGTCGGTCTCCGTGCTGCCGTGGCCGGGGAAGTGCTTCAGGCAGGAGATCATGCCGTTCCGCTGGAGGCCCTCCACCATGGCCGACACCATGGCCGCGGCCACGGCGGGGTCCTTGCTGTAGGAGCGGCTGCCGATTTCCGTGTTGTTGGGATTGGTGATCACGTCGGCCACCGGGGCGAAGTCCAGGTTGAAGCCCAATTCCCCCAATTCCTGGGCCATGGTCTTGCCCACGTTGTAGACCTCGGCCATGTCGGCCCGCTGGCCGTAGACCTGGGCCGCTTCAAAGTGGGTCACGCCCAGGGCCTCGTTGGACCCGGCCCGGGACACCAGGCCGCCTTCCTCATCCACGCAGAGGAACAGCTTTGTCTTGGCGTAGGTCTGGACGTTGCCCAGCAGCGACAGGGTCTGCTCCCGGTCGACCAGGTTGGCGGCGAAGTAGCACAGGCCGCCCACGGGCTTTTCGGCAATGGCTGCCTTGGTGGCGTCGCCCGCCAGGGTCACCCGGGTATAGCCGGTCAGGGACTCCGGCGTGGTGATGAACAGCTGCCAGACCTTTTCCTCCAGAGACATGGAATCCAGCCAGGCCTGGGCCTTGGCGGCGGCTTCCTCCTCCGCCGTGTCCTCCGGCGGCTCCGTGGGGGCTTCCGCCGCCGGTTCCGGCTCGTCGGGGACCTCTGCCGGGATATCCGGCTCTACCGCAGGCAGCGCCGGTTCTTCCGCCGGAACCGGCGGTTCTTCCGGTTCCTCCGCGAAAATGGCGTCGGTGTCCAGCACTGCAGGCGGTTCCGCCGCCTCCTTCTTGGGCAGGGCGCCCCAGAGGAAGAACCCCGCAAAGGCCACCAATGCCAGGGACAGCAGGGTCAGCAGAACAGAGACAATGATCTTAAAGGCATGCATAAGAGGACCTCCTTAGACGTAGGGACGGTTACGGTTCTTCTGCCACAGGTTCCGTGGGTTCCGCCGGTTCCGCGGGCGGGACTTCTTCCGTGGGTTCCTCCGGCTCAGGGTTGACGACAGGCTCCGCCGGCGGCTCGGGGATGGGCTCGCAGGCGGGGTATTGGTCGGGATTCCAGTAATAGTTGCCCATGTCCTGGTCGGTCCACAGGGTCAGCACGCCGCTTTCCAGCATGCAGTAGGCCAGGTCCACATGGCGGTAATAGCCGTCGACACAGAGGATGTTCCAGGCGTAGGGCTCTCCGGCCCGCATACCGTTGACGGTGTAGCACTCCACCCCGGCCTGGTCGCAGATCAGCTGCCACGCCTGGGCCAGGCCCCGGGGATCGGCTACGCCGCCGCAGAGGGCGTCGTAGAGGGGCGTGGCCGTCTCTCCGGCAGCGTAGGAAAACCGCTCGGTCAGGTAGGTGAACAGCAGCGGGCTCTTGTCCTGGTCGGTCTGCCGGTAGCGGATATACTCCGCCGCCGCGTCGATGCTCTCCTGGACGGCCTTCTGCTTGGACATGAGCACATCCGGCGATTCCGTATAGAGGAATTCGATCTCCACGATCCGCACGGAGCCGCTGTCCGGGTACACGGAGACGGCTACCTGAGGCATTTCCATGACCGTGCGGGGGTTGGCGGCGCAGTATTCCGCCACCATGGCCGGAATATCCGGGTCCCGGTAGCTGCTGATCCGCAGAGCCAGGCGGCCGGTGCAGCTGTCTACGGCGCTTTGCAGCCGGGCCTCCAGCTGGGACTGGGTGGAGATGGTCTCAATGGCGGCGATTTCCTCCGCCGTCCGGCGGAAGGTGATGTGGATTCGGATTTCGTAGTAGGAGACGATGAGGGTGCAGTCGTGGGTCATATAGTCGATGGCATAGGCGCCCAGAGGGTCCAGCTTGCTGACCTCATAGGCAGCCTCCGTCAGGTCGGCTTCCACGTCGCCGTCGTAGCTGGTGACGCGGATGGTGCCCTCCGGCTGCCCCTCCTGCACAAAGCCCAGGATGGCGTTTTTCAGGCTCAGATAGTTCTCCGCCGTCACGGCATCGTCGGCGTCGCTCTGGCCGCCGGACTCGATGTGCGGCGTGACGGAGACGTACTCCGTCGGCTTCTGAGAGGCGCAGCCGGTGAGAAGCAGGAAGAGTGCGAGAAGCAGGATGATACGTTTCACGGAAGCGCCTCCTTTCATGCAATGGACAATGGACAATTGACAATTGACAATGATTGTATTTTCCTTCGGAAAATGATTAAATTTTTGACGCATCCTCGTGCCCCTGTCAGGGGACACGAGGGTGCTGTGCAAGTTTCAAATCCGTCGCGAAGCGACACCTTCATTGACAATTGTCCATTGTCAATTGTCGATTGCCTATAAGTCGTTCTTGTTATACCGCTTGAATCCGTCTCCCAGCACCTGGTGGGCGTCCTGGAGGATGATGAAGGCGTCGGGGTCCACGTCGATGACGATCTGCTTCAGCTCCGCTACCTGCTTTTTCTTGATGGCGCTGAGCAGCACCTGCTTGTCCTTGCCGGAGTAGAAGCCGCGGCCGTCGAGCATGGTTACGCCGCGCTCCATCTGCTCACAGATTTTCTTGCCGATCTCATCGTGATGGTCGGAGATGATCAGCGCCACGGTGGAGTAGTCCATGCCGTAGACCACGGTGTCCAGCATGACGGAGGAAATATAGATGCACACGGCACTGTAGAGGGTCTTGTTGATATCCTGGAACACGATACCGGTCAAAATCACCACGGCGGCGTCGATGGCCAGCATGATTTTTCCGATGGGCAGATTGGGAAACTTGGGCCGCAGGAGGCGGCTGAGAATGTCGCTGCCGCCGGTGGATGCGCCGATGGCAAAGATCATGCCCAGGCCCAGGCCGGAGAGCAGGCCACCGTAGAGCACCGCCAGCAGCGGCTCCGTCTGGGGAACCGGCAGACCGGAGAATAGCTCCAGGAACAGGTTGGACAGCAGCATGCCCAGCAGGGAACCGATGAAAAACTGCTGCCCGATGCTCTTGAGACCCAGAAGGAACAACGGCACGTTGATCAGAAAGGTCCAGAAGGCCACGGAGCCGAAGCCGGTCAGATGGGAAATGATCTGGCCCACGCCGGACATACCGCCGACGTTGATCTGGTTTGGCTGCAAAAACAAGTCGAAGCCAAGGCCGAACAGCGCGCAGCCCGCGGTGATGACCACAATATCCCGCGCCCAGCGGAGCAGCTTTTTTCGATCCATAGGGTTCCTCCTGTTCATTGAGATGAGAGTTTGGGAATTGGGATTTGCCGGGCAGTTGAGGTATGCAGCAGGCCAATATATCGTCAAGTCCCAATTTTCAGACTTAAAGTTCCATTGTGATCTGCTTTTCTTCGGCGTCTTCTCCTTTGAGAATGGCGCCGGCGGCGGGGAGGGCTTTGGCGCGGTAGCGGGCGGGGTTCTGGATGGCGCTGTCCTCCAGCAGGACGGCCTTTTCCACAAGCTTGTTCTTCTTCAGGGCCATGACTGCCACGCCGATGGTGTTCCGTGTGGTCTTCACCGCCAGCTGGGCCGTGGAGAAGATCAGGCACCGGCCGTCGGAAGCGTAGACTGCCACCTGCTTGTCGTCCTCCTTCAGAAGGAACAGACCCCTGACCGGGCTCTTGTCGGAGTAGGCGCCGGTGAGCTTCCGGCGGTTGGACTTGGTCTCGTAGGCCGAGAGGTCCACCTTGGCCGCCTTGCCGTTTTCAAACACGAACAGCATGCTGCCCTTGTAGTCCCCCGGCAGGCAGACCGCCAGGACGTTTTCGCCCTCGTCCATGCCCAGCTTGGCCGGCAGGAAGTCGCCCAGGACCGACGCCTTGCTGTCCTCGAATTCGGAGCAGCGGGTCTTGTAGACCTGGAATTTGTCGGTGAATACCAGCAGCTCCGCCCGGTTGGTGGCCTCCCGGCACATGGCCAGGCTGTCGCCCTCCTTGAACTTCTGCTCGCCGCTCATCCGAAGGCTCTGGGGCGTGATCTTCTTGAAGTAGCCGCCCTTGGAGGCGAACACGGTGACGGGATAGTCCGGCACGTCCTCCTCCGGCTCGACCTGGATGATCTGATGCTCAAAGATCAGGGTGGTCTTCCGGTCCTTGCCGTATTTGTCGGCCACGGTTTTCAGTTCCTTGATGATGATGTCCCGGATGCGCTTTTCCGAGTTCAGGGTGTCGCTGAGATCCTGAATCTCTTTTTCCAGGGTTTCCACATCCTCCAACCGCTTGAGGATGTACTCCTTGTTGATGTTCCGGAGCTTGATCTCCGCCACGAATTCCGCCTGGGTCTGGTCGATGCCGAAGCCGATCATCAGGTTGGGCACCACTTCCGCGTCGGATTCCGTCTCCCGGATCAGCTTGATGGCCAGATCGATGTCCAGCAGAATCTTTTTCAGGGCTTTTAAGAGGTGCAGCCGCTCTTTCTTTTTCTGGAGCTGGAAGAAGACCCTTCTCTTGACGCACTGGCTCCGCCAGGCGGTCCACTCCTCCAGAATCTCGCCCACGCCCATGACCCGGGGCATGCCGGCGATGAGGATGTTGAAGTTGCAGGGGAAGGAGTCCATGAGGGGCGTGGCCTTCATGAGCTTGGCCATGAGCTTGTCCGGGTCCACGCCGCGCTTCAGATCAATGGTCAGCTTCAGGCCGTTCAGGTCGGTCTCGTCCCGCATGTCGGAGATTTCCCGGATCTTGCCTGCCTTCATGAGGTCCGCCACCTTGTCGATGATGGCTTCCGTGGAGGCGGTGTAGGGGATCTCGTAGATCTCGATGAGGTTGCCCTCTTTCACATACCGCCATTTGGCCCGGACCCGGACGGAGCCGCGGCCCGTGCGGTAGATCTCCGCCATTTCCAATGGATCGTAGAGAATCTCGCCGCCGGTGGGGAAGTCGGGGGCGGGCAGGGTATCCAGCAGGTTGCATTTGGGGTCCTTGATTCTGGCGATGGCGGTCTGGCAGACCTCTCTCAGGTTGAAGCCGCAGATGTTGCTGGCCATGCCCACGGCGATGCCGGTGTTGTTGGACACCAGGACGTTGGGGAAGGTGGTGGGCAGCAGGGACGGCTCCTTCATGGTGGCGTCGTAGTTGTCCACGAAGTCCACGGTGTCGGAGTCGATGTCCCGGAACAGCTCGCTGCAAATGGGATCCAGCTTGGCCTCGGTGTACCGGGAGGCGGCGTAGGCCATGTCTCTGGAGTAGACCTTGCCGAAGTTGCCCTTGGAATCCACAAAGGGGTGCAGCAGGGCCTCGTTGCCCCGGGACAGGCGGACCATGGTCTCATAGATGGCCGCGTCGCCGTGGGGATTCAGGCGCATGGTCTGGCCCACGATGTTGGCCGATTTGGTCCGGTTGCCGGTCAGGAGGCCCATTTTGTACATGGTGTACAGGAGCTTCCGGTGGGCCGGCTTGAAGCCGTCGATTTCCGGGATGGCCCGGGACACGATGGCCGACATGGCGTAGGGCATGAAGTTGGTCTCCAGGGTTTCGGTGATATTCTGCTCCGAAACCTCCGCGTGCAATCCTTCCACGCCCTTGATATTGCGGTCAATTTTTGGTTCTGATTTTTTTCTAGCCATAGTTATTCAATGGACAATGGACAATTGACAATGGACAATGCATGTGTCGCTGACGCGACGGAATTGAAATATGCAGCGCACCCCTCGTGCCCCCTCTCAGGGGGCTCCGCGAAGCGGTGGGGGTTGTACCGATACGCAATTGTATCGATAGAACCTGCAATTGCAAACTTGCGACAACCCCAGTCAGCTTCGCTGACAGCCCCTGACAGGGGGCACGAGGGCGCGCTGCAAAAATCAAATCATTTTCCGAAGGAAAATACCATCATTGTCCATTGTCCATTGTCAATTGTCAATTCCTCCTACGAAATATCCGCCAAATCCAGATACTTGTACCCGTTCTCGGCGATGTGGTCTTTTCGTCCGCTTAAATTGTCGCCCAGGAGCAGGTCGAAGATCTGGCTGGTCCGCTCCGCGTCTTCGGGCATGACCTTGATGAGCCTTCTGGTTTCCGGGTTCATGGTGGTCATCCACATCATCTCCGGCTCGTTCTCGCCAAGGCCCTTGGAGCGGTTGATGGTGAACTTCTTGCCCTCCAGCTTCTTGAGAATGGCGGCCTTCTCGGCTTCGGAGTAGGCGAACCAGGTCTTGTCCTTGCAGTTGATCTCATAGAGGGGGGACTCGGCGATATACACATAGCCCTGCTCGATGAGGGTCGGCGTCAGGCGGTAGAGCATGGTCAGGATCAGGGTACGGATGTGGAAGCCGTCCTCGTCGGCATCGGTGCAGATGACCACCTTGTTCCACCGGAGGCTGCCGAGGTCGAAGGCGCTCAGATCCTTGCTTTTCTTGTTCTGGACCTCCACGCCGCAGCCCAGGACCTTGATCAGGTCCGTGATGATCTCGGATTTGAAGATCCGGTCGTAGTCGGCCTTGAGGCAATTCAAAATCTTGCCCCGGACGGGCATGATGCCCTGGAATTCCGCGTCCCGGCCCAGCTTGACGGAACCGAGGGCGGAATCGCCCTCCACAATGTAGATCTCCCGCTTGCTGACATCCCGGCTGCGGCAGTCCACGAATTTCTGCACCCGGTTGGCCAGATCGATGGTGCCGGAGAGCTTCTTCTTGATGTTGAGCCTTGTCTTCTCTGCCGTCTCCCGGCTGCGCTTGTTCAAAAGCACCTGGTCGGCGATGCGGTCGGCCTCGGCCTTGTTCTCAATGAAATAGACCTGGAGCCGGGCACGGAAGAACTCCGTCATGGCGTCCTGGACGAATTTGTTGGTGATGGCCTTCTTGGTCTGGTTCTCGTAGGAGGTCTGGGTGGAGAAGCAGTTGGTCACCAGCACCAGACAGTCCTGCACGTCCTGGAAGGTGATCTTGGCCTCGTTTTTGGCGTACTTGTTGGAGGCCTTGAGGTAGGCGTCGATGGCGTAGACAAAGGCGTTCTTCGCCGCCTTCTCCGGTGCGCCGCCGTGCTCCAGCCAGGAGGAGTTGTGGTAGTATTCCAGGAGATTCACCTGGTTGGAGAAGCACAAGGCCGCGGAGATTTTCGCCTTGTATTCCGGCTTGTCCTCCCGGTCCCGGCCCTTCCGCTCGGCCTCCCAGTATTGGGGCATGGTCATGGCCTGCCCGTCGGTCAGCTCGGTCACATAGTCCAGAATGCCCTTTTCATAGCAGAAGTCCTGGACGTCGAATTTGCCCTTCTCCGTCTCGCAGCGGAAGCGGAAGGTGACCCCGGCGTTGACCACGGCCTGCCGCTTCATCACGTCCTCAAAGTATGCCCGGGGCACGTTGATGTCCGTGAAGACCTCCAGGTCCGGCAGCCAGCGGAAGCAGGAGCCGGTCTTCTTCCGGTCCGTGGGCTCCTTTTTCAGCTTGCCCACGATCTCGCCCTTTTCAAAGTGGAGGGAATATTTGAAGCCGTCCCGGCGGACGGTGGCGTCAAAATATTGGGAAGAATACTGAGTGGCGCAGGCGCCCAGGCCGTTGAGGCCCAGGGAATACTCGTAGTCGCCGCCGCTGTTGTTGTCGTATTTGCCGCCGGCGTACAGCTCGCAGAACACCAGCTCCCAGTTGTAGCGGTTCTCCGCCGGGTTCCAGTCCACGGGACAGCCCCGGCCGAAGTCCTCCACCTCGATGGAGTGGTCCAGATAGCGGGTGACGAGGATGGTGTCGCCATGGCCCTCCCGGGCCTCGTCGATGGCGTTGGAGAGAATTTCAAATACCGCGTGCTCGCAGCCCTCCAGCCCGTCGGAGCCGAAGATGACGGCGGGCCGCTTCCGCACCCGGTCCGCGCCCTTTAACGCGGAGATGCTTTCGTTGCCATAGGATTGTTTTTTCGTCATAAGATTCCTCACAAAGCCCGGAATTCCCGGGCACAGACAATGATTCAGCTTCATTATAGACGGATTTCAAGGAAAAGTCAAACATTGCGGCAGGGATCAGAAAGGGAAGCTCGTTTGAGATATGTCCGTAGGGGCAACCCTTGCGGTCGCCCCTACGGCGTTAAATTCAAATTCACAGTTGCAATTCGTTTCCGAACTCGCTATGATTTATCATGGAAAGATATTGGAACAAGTGGGGGACTGAATCATGCAGAAGATTGGATTTGACAATCAGAAATACTTGCAGCTTCAGACCGAGCGCATCCGCCAGCGGGTGGAGCAGTTCGGCGGCAAGCTGTATCTGGAATTCGGCGGCAAGCTCTTTGACGACTACCACGCCTCCCGGGTCCTGCCGGGGTTCCAGCCGGACAGCAAAATGCGGATGCTGTTGGAATTGAAGGACCAGGCGGAGCTGGTCATCGCCATTTCCGCTGACGATATTGAGAAGAACAAGCGCCGGGGTGACCTGGGCATTACCTATGATATGGACGTGCTGCGGCTCATCGACGCCTTTCGGGAGTTCGGCCTCTATGTGGGCAGCGTGGTCATGACCAAATTCCATGGCCAGCACGCCGCCGAGACCTTCCAGCACAAGCTCGAAGCCATGGGCATCCGGGTCTACCGGCACTATCCCATCGACGACTACCCCTCCAACATTCCCCTGATCGTCTCCGAGGAGGGCTTCGGACGGAACGACTATATCGAGACCACCCGGCCCGTGGTGGTCATCACGGCCCCCGGTCCCGGCTCCGGCAAAATGGCCACCTGCCTGAGCCAGCTCTACCAGGAGCACCGCCGCGGCATCCGGGCGGGCTACGCCAAATATGAGACCTTCCCCATCTGGAATCTGCCCTTGAAGCATCCGGTGAACCTGGCCTACGAGGCCGCCACCGTGGACCTGGACGACGTGAACATGATCGACCCCTTCCACCTGGAGGCCTACGGCGAGACCACGGTCAACTACAACCGGGACATTGAGATTTTCCCCGTGCTGGAGGCCATGTTCCAGACCATTTACGGCCAGTGCCCCTACAAGAGCCCCACGGACATGGGCGTCAACATGGCCGGCTGCGCCATTGTGGACGATGAGGTCTGCCGGGAGGCCTCCCGGCAGGAGATCATCCGCCGGTATTTTGACACCGCCTGCGAGGTCAAGCGGGGCAACGTCGCCCCGGCCCAGCTCCATAAAATGGAGGTCCTCATGCGGGCCCAGGGCCTGGAGCCGGACATGCGCCGGACGGTCCCGGCGGCCCGGGAAGTGGCCCGGCGCACCGGCGAACCGGCCATGGCCATTGAGCTCTGCGACGGCAAGATTATCACCGGCAAGACCTCCGGCCTCATGGGCGCGTCCTGCGCCGCCATGCTCAACGCGTTGAAGTACCTGGCGGGCATCGCCGACCAGGTGGACCTGATCGCCCCCATGGTTCTGGCGCCCATCCAGCACCTGAAGGTGGAGCACCTGGGCAACCGCAACCCCCGGCTCCACACCGACGAGATGCTCATCGCCCTGTCCATGTGCGCCGTCACCAATCCCACGGCGGACCTGGCCATGGAGCAGCTGAGCAAATTGAAGGACGCCGAGGTCCATTCCACGGTGATTCTCTCCCAGGTGGACGAGAACGTTTTCAAAAAGCTGGGCGCCCACGTGACCTACGAGCCGGTGTACGAACGGCAGAAATTGTATCATAAGTAAAAACTACGCCCTCAAGCTCCGGCTTGAGGGCGTGAATTTATGAGTGAATCGTGAAGAAGTAATAAGTAAAATCGACAAGCGCCGTAAGACGCTTGTCGATTTCTGGAGCGGGTGACGAGGCTCGAACTCGCTACCTCCACCTTGGCAAGGTGGCGCTCTACCGGATGAGCTACACCCGCATGTCCAATGCGGGTATTATTATAACAGATATTTGCCGTTTGTCAACAGAATTTTTCCGAATGGAAAGAAAAATTGGGATTTGACGATGTGTTGCTTTGGCGCGGGAGCGCCTAAGCTTCCCCTTGAGGGGACACCCCAGGGTGGCTTCTCTTGCCCCTACGGGGCAATTCACCTTCAGCTGTCGAGCGAAGCGAGACTGATGAGGTGTGCAGAGAAATGTTACGTTTTGCAAGAACTACCGGCGAATTCGCAGCCCTTTTCCACCTCATCCGGCGCTTCGCGCCACCTTCCCC
>CAMEIU010000048.1 GCA_945918815.1 uncultured Clostridia bacterium | reverse complement strand
GGGAAGGTGAATTGCCCGAAGGGCAAGAGAGGCCGGTCTGGACCGCGACCCGACGGCAAGTTGGTCATGGGATGCAGCTGCCTGCGAGCGGCACGTCCAGTGGCCGTGCCCTACAATAGCCTTTTCGTTCACCGTGCTGCTTGCCGGCCGGCACGAAATTTCTGATAAATTTTTTGGAATCCGGGAACCATTGTGGTTCTTTTTGCGTCTATAATACTAGATGTTGTGGGATTGACATAATGTTTATTAAGAAACCATGAATTCTTTGAAAAACGCTTTCCAATTCGGAAAAAGTGTGCTAGAATGTGGTCACAAAATCCCACAGGGATACGTTTGTATTCCGGCAGGACCGGGTGAATCCTTCATTTGGAAACTGCCATCGAAGCGATTTTTGAAACATGAAGAAAGAGGTGCAAAATTATGAAGAAATCTCTGTCCAGAATTCTGAGCCTTGCGCTCGTTCTGGCAATGCTCATCAGCGTGGTGCCGTTTGCGCTGGCAGATGGCTACACGGTTCCAATTTTAGGTGAGACAAATCTGACGCTTACGGACAGCGGCGCAAGTACAACGCTCACTGTCACAGCTCCGGCCACACCGGGAAACTATAATGCTCCCACGTATAGTTGGACCGGTGTAACGAGCTCCGATGGCGCCACAGCGCAATTTTCCACCAATGCAGCGGGAACGTATCCCGTTACTGTGACGATTACATTCACGCCTGGCACGGAAGCCGGAAGTGAAGCGCAAGCCATCGTTTATACCGGCAGTACCAAGATTACTGTATCGATTCCTGCAACCGGTATCACGGTTTCGGCTCCCACGCTTGAACTTAAGGCTGGCGAATCTGCTGCCCTGACGGCTACCGTCACCCCGGACAACACAACCGACACGGTGGGCTGGACCTCCAGCAACCCCGCCGTTGCGACGGTTGATAACAACGACGGCACTGTGACTGCCGTTTCCAAGGGCTCCGCTACGATCACTGCGACGGCTGGTAGCTTTTCCGCTACCTGCGTTGTGACCGTGACTTCCGATTATTCCGTCACCGCAACCGCGGCAAAGACCACCCTGATCGTCGGTGAGACGACCGATCTGCAGGTCACCGCAAAGCGCGGCGACACACCTCTCACCGAATATACTGCCAAAGTTAAGAGCGGCGAGGACAAGATCAGCCTGACCGGCACGAAGATCAAGGCCCTGAAGGCCGGCAGCGCGGTTATCGAAGTCACGGTTGGCTCCAGCACGGACCTTGTCCATGAGGAGGTTGCCATTACTGTTGTCGACGGCGGCATCATCTGCCCCAACGTCTCCAAGGTCTCTTCCTATAACAACACCGTCACGCTGGAGCCGAAATATGGCGTCAACGGCGTGTATGACGACGATGTGACCTTTAAATTCGAAAAAGCTGGCACTACCGGCAGCGTCACCGACAAGGGCGTTGTCACCTGCACGGGCAGCGGCCTGGTTAAGGTCAAGATTACCGCCTTCCGCGGCACGGATGAGTTGGGTAATACCACTGTCTATGTCTCTTTCTATGAAAGCGCCGACATCGACGTGACCATGAAGTCCACCCTCAAGAGCTTCGCATTCGGCGACGCCACGGCCCTCACCGGCGGCAAGGCGCTGTCCTCCCTGATTTTTGGTCAGCTGGTGGATTATGCCAACAACGACGACATCCAGTTCAGCTATTCCGATACCACCGGCAAGGTTGCTGTCCTGGAGCTGCCCGCTGGCAGCGTGGCCTCTCAGGATAAAACCGCGCTCATCAACCTGGGCAAAGTCGTGTTCAAGCTGACCGGCGGCACGGGCAAGGACTGGAAGTTCGGCTACACCGTCAAGCGCGATGACATTATCCTGGGCGTCGGCTCCGTCACCATCAACTTCACCGGCTCCGCCGGCGATATCGTGTACGCCACCGACTACAAGACCGACGTGACCTTTGACGAGTACGACTTCCAGAAGTTCTGGACCGCCGACAAGACCACCACCGGCACCCTGCAGTATGTGGAGTTCGGCGTCGGCACGTCCGTTCCCAACCGCGGCAGGCTGTACACCACCGTGGGCAAGACGAAGCAGGTTGCCAGCAGCATGCCGTTCAAGCCCGACTTTACCAGCTCTGCCACCTACTATGATCTGGACACCGTGACCTACGAGCCCAGCTCCCTGTACACCACCTACTACACCGTGGAAATCCCCTTCACCGCTTACGGCTCCAACAACCAGACCCTCAACGGCACCGTTGTCATTGAGATCAACGGCTCCAGCTCCAGCATCACCTCCCGCGGCGTGCGCTTCGGCAACACCTCCATCGTGGCGGACATGGCCGAGGAATATTATGGCAAGACCGGCAAGGAGCTGTCCTATGCCACCTTCTACCTGCCCGATGTGGAAGACGGCCGCCTGTTCTACAACTACAGCGGTATTCTGGAGAGCGCCAGAGTGACCTCGAAGGATAAGTTCTACTATTATGCTTCCAATGTGAAGACCAGACCCAACGCGGATCTGGACCAGCTCACCTTCGTGCCTGCCGCCGGAACCACCGGCAAGATCACCCTCTACTATACCGCCTATGACAAGGACGGCAACAACGCCTACAACGGCACCATTGTCCTCACTGTCTCCGCCAAGACCAAGTCCGACAAGTTCACCGACGTGAATGCCAGCTCCTACAGCTGGGCCGCCGACTCCATTGACTTCCTGTACTATGAAGAGGTTGTCCAGGGCAGCGGCAGCAAGTACAATCCCGCTTCCAGCATCACCCGCGGCGACTTCATGATCATGCTGTACCGCGCCTTCCTGGAAGACAAGTATGGCAGCTACACCGTGACCTCCAACTTTGCCGACGTGGTCAAGGGCACCGACTCCTATTCCAAGGAGACCTACCAGGCGGTGGGCGTGGCCAAGTACCTGGGCATCGCCAAGGGCGACGGCACCAACTTCAAGCCCAAGTCCAGCATCACCCGTGAAGAGGCCATGACCCTGATCTACCGGACCCTGGAGAAGATGGACATCGACCTGGAGTACGCCGCCAGCAAGACCACCGCTTCCTTCTCCGACTACAGCAAGGTCAGCACCTACGCCCAGACCTCCATCAGCTACCTGATCCGTCACGGCATCGTCATCGGCAGCAACGGCCTGATCAACCCCAAGAGCAACATCACCCGTGCCGAAATGGCCGTCATCCTGCACCGCGTTCTGACCTACTAAGTTCCAAACGCAAATAAAAACAGCTCCGGCCCCCTGGAATACCCAGGGGGCCGGTTTTTTGCAATGGATCTTCGCGTCCCCAAGAGGCACGAAGGAGCCTTTTGCATATCGGCTTTACGGCTGCAGCTTAATTGGGATTTGTAGATGTACCGCTTTTGTAGGGCACGGCCACTGGACGTGCCGCCTGTAGGCACTGCGTCATGGAACCGGCTGCCAAACGGCGCGTCGGGTCGCGGTCCAGACCGGCCTCTCTTGCCCTTCGGGCAATTCACCTTCCCGCGCCCTACATGGGCGATACATCACATCGGCAAATCCCGATTTTCCGGTTTGCTTTGGAGCAGCATCGCAACCACCGGTTCCGGCGCCAGCTGCCGGAGGCGGGCTTCGTCGTGCCGGGCCAGGCAGCGGCGGACCTCCGACGCGCTGACGGGCACGCCGTCTTTGGCGAGCCGGGGCAGCTCCGTCACGGCGATTCCGTATGGGGGCAGCACCGCCTTCATGGCCTCATTGTAGGCGGCGGTGACGGGGCACAGGGGCTCCGTGCCGACGAAGCGGCGGGTGATTCCCAGAGCCGGGGCGATGGCCAGGGCGAACAGCTCCAGGTCCAGCTGGCAATTTGCCTGCCCGGCCTGGGCCTGGTCCTTGAAAAAGTAGGTGGGGAACGTGGCGTGGGAGATCAGATAGTCGCCGGTGCCGTGGAGGACCAGCCGCGGCAGGTCCGCCGTTCCGGCCCGGGCCATTTGGAACCGGTCCTTGGCGGAAAAGAAGCTGCGGTCCTCAGAGAGAATGAACAGATGCAGCAGATCGCACTGCTGCAGCGCCTGCTCCACCAGATACCGGTGGCCCAGGGTGAAGGGGTTGCAGTTGGCCACAATGGCGCCCACGGTCCCGTCACAGGCGGGGGACGCCTGACGCAGTTGGTCGAGAAATGTTCGGAAGCCGTCCCGCTTGTTCTCCATAAAAAGGACCTGACCCGTTTTCAGAATGGGGTAAAAGCCAAGACCGGCGAACAGGGCCTGGTTGTCCGGCTTGGTGTAGAGGAACAGATGGGTCCGGCCCTGCTCCGCGGCGTAGCGGACCAGCTGGCTCACCAGCGCAGCCGCCAGCCCCTCGCCCTGGTGGTCCGGCGACACGGCCAGACACTTGAGCACGCCGCCCTCCAAGGACCCAGCGGCCACGATGGAAAAATCCTCATCCAGCAGGCAGACGGAGTATTCCACACGCGCGTCATAACGCAGGCCCATGGACGCCAGAAACGCCTCCATCCGGGCCAGCGTTCGCCCGGTAAAAGGGCGGCCTTCCAATATCGTCATCATAAGCCCTCCTCATTCAAAGCCATACGCGCCCCACAAAAGCTTTTACCGTATTTCCAGCAGCCCCTTCATAAAAATCGCCGTCGCCAGCAGGTCGGCGCAGCCGCCGGGGCTGATGTTTTCTCGGGTGTATGCCCGGTCCAGCGCGCGCAGCCGATCCAATGCGTCCGGCCCGTGGGCCCCGCCGGACCGTAAAAACGCGGCCGCGTCCTGCTGCACCCGCCCCAGGACCGCCGGGTCCCTGCGGGCCAGGACGTTGGAGTCCTCGCAGCTTGCCATCAGGGTCAGCAATGCCTGGAGCTTGACCCGGTTCCAGTCGCCGTCCTGCCGCAGAACCGGCAGCGCCAGGTCCCACACCGCCGGATACCCCCGGATGGCCTCGCCCCGGACGCCGGGCGCGCCGTACTGCTGCAAATTCCGCACGCCGTGGGTGGCCGCCGGGGCGGTCCGAAGCCGCCGCAGCTCCCCGGTCAGAACGGAAACCACCATTTCCTGCTCCGTCTCCCGCAGGGCCCCTTCCGTCACGCGTCCTAGGTCCCGCAGGCAGCGGCCCGCCGCGCCGCAGTAAATGCCCAGGGTGAAGATCAGGCCCTTGTGGGTGTTGACGCCGCCGGTGGCTGCGTACATGGCCTGCTCCGCCTCCTGGCCCACAGGCCGCAGGGCCAGAAATAAGTCCTCCGCCGTGCCGTCCAGGGTCATGCCCAATTCCGCCATGGCCGAAAACCACGGCTCCAGGGCCTCCGCGCTCCGGCGGAAGGTGGAAAAGTCCATGTCCCGGTGGGCCCCGTTGGTCTCCCGGTCCACCAGGCCCGGCTTCGGCGTGGTCTCCGCCTCTTCCATCAGGGCCCAGCGGGCCAGGGCCCCCAGCTCCGCCGCCGTCATAACGCCTCCCGCCAGGCGGCGATGAGGCCGAAGGTCTTCTCCTGAAGGGCCGGAACCGGATGGGCCCGGCTCCGCCCGCAGACCTTGGCGTCGCCGCCGCAGAGCAGGCACTTCCTGGCCGCCGCGCCTACGGCCTGCCGGGACAGAGCCAGTCCGTCCGGCCCCAGCACGTCCACGTCGAACAGCCGCCCCAGGGGATGCCGTTCCTCCAACTGGACGGCGGCCCGCTTCAATTCCAATGCCGCGGCCCCGGAGACCAGACAGATGTGGGCGCAGCCGCCGGGCAGCAGCAGGACCCGTTCCTGCCGGAGGACGCAGTCCTGCTCCGCAAGGAGCCCGGCCAATTCCAGCCGCCCGGCCTCAAAGGCGGCCCGGACGGCGTCGTTCCACTTGACCGGTCCCGGAATGTTCATGCCCAGACTGACCACGCAGCCCGCCGGGTCCGCTTCCAGCAGCCGCGCCTGGGTCCCGGCCTTCTCATCCCGGAAGGCCAGCACCTCCTCCAATGTCACTTCCCGCTGCGCCATATCGTTCCTCCCATACAGATCAATGCACCTGCGGTTCAAATTGGAATTTGGCGAGGTGATGTATCGCCAATGTAGGGCGCGGCGACTCGACGCGCCGTTTGGCAGTTGGTTCCAGGATGCAGCTGCCTGCATGCGGCACGTCCAGTGGCCGTGCCCTACAAAAAGCCGTACATCGTCAAATCCCAATTTCTCTTGTTCCGCTCTATCACTGCTCCAAAATCGGCAGCAGGTCCATTAAATCGCCGATGACGTAGTCGCACCGGGGGTCGTCCGTGGGCTTTCCCAGGAGGCAGGTGGCGACGCCGGCGTTGCGGCCGCCCTGCATGTCGGAGGTCAGGCTGTCGCCAAGTAAAATGCACTTGGACTTGTCCACCGGGCCGATGGCCTCGAAGACCAGGTCAAAGTATCGCTTGTCCGGCTTCTTGCAGCCCATCTGCTCGGAGATAAAGGACTGGTCTATGTAGGCGTCGATGCCGGAATTTTTCTGCCGTACCTGCTGGGTCCTGGTGTCGCCGTTGGTGACGGCGTAGACCTTGTACTTCCCGTGGACCGCCTGTAAAAATTCCATGCAGTGGGGCATCAGATAGACGTTGGCCCGCAGCTCATCCCCATAGCGGGCGTTCATGGCCGCCGCGTCGGTGTGGATGCCGAACCGCTGGGAAAACAGCCGGAAACGGGTGGGGTAGATGTCCTTCTTTTCAATTTCGCCCCGTTCATACTGCTCCCACAGGCTGTTGTTGATGGCGAGATAGGCCTGGAACCGCTCCTCGGTGAACGGCTCGCCCAGCCATTGCAGCGTCTTCTCCAAAGCCGTCCGGGACCCGGCGGTAAAGTCCAGCAGGGTGTTGTCAATGTCGGCTAAAATCACTTCATAGGGCATGGGGAACCTCCTGAGAATTGTTTTCGATATTATAACACAAAAGCCGGTGGATTTGTGATATAATTGCAGGCACGAGAACGCGAAATTGGGATTTGTATATGAATTGACAATTGTCAATTAGCCAGACAAATCCCATTTCTCTATCCGAAATCAATCACAGGAGAACACATCATGCCAACCATTTCCCAAATCCTTGCCCAGGAGCTTTCCTGCAAGGAAGCCTACATTGAAAACGTCATTCAATTGCTGGACGAGGGCAACACCCTGCCCTTTATCGCCCGCTACCGCAAGGAGCTCCACGGCGGCATGGACGACACCCAGCTCAGAAATCTGGCCGACCGGCTGCAATATCTGCGCAATCTGGAAGCCCGGCGGCAGGAGGTCAAATCCTCCATTGAAAACCAGGGCAAGCTGACCGAGGACCTGTCCGCCGCCATCGACGCCGCGGCCACCCTGGCCGAGGTGGAGGACCTGTACCGGCCCTATAAGCAAAAACGCCGCACCCGGGCCACCGTCGCCCGGGAAAAGGGCCTGGAGCCGTTGGCCCTGCTGCTCCTGTCCCAGGGCAAAAATCTGCCCGCGCCGGAGGAACTGGCGAAGAAATGTATCGACCCGGAAAAGGGCGTGGAGACCGTGGAGGACGCCCTGGCTGGGGCCTCCGACATTCTGGCGGAGAATATCTCCGACGATGCGGATATCCGCAAGAGCCTGCGGCTGCTGGCGGGCGCCAAGGGCGACGCCGGTTCCAAGGCCGCCAAGGAGGACGAGGATTCCGTCTACCGGCTCTACTATGACTTCCGTCAGCCCATCTCCAAGCTCCAGAGCCATCAGATTCTGGCCTTGAACCGGGGCGAGCGGGAGGGTTTTCTGAAGGTCTCCCTGGACATCCCCCGGGATCTGGCCCTGGACCGGATCTGGAAGCGGGTGCTGAAGCCCGGCTCCAGCGCCACGGAGTTTGTCCGCGCCGCCGCCGAGGACAGCTATGACCGGCTGATCTTCCCGTCTCTGGAGCGGGAGCTGCGCAGCGCCCTGACCGACGAGGCCAACGAGTCCGCCATCCACAACTTCGCCCTCAATTTAAAGCCCCTGCTTATGCAGCCGCCGGTGAAGGGCCATGTGACCATGGGCCTGGACCCGGGCTACCGCATGGGCTGCAAGGTGGCCGTGGTGGACGGCACCGGCAAGGTCCTGGACACCACCGTGGTCTATCCCACCTATGGGGAAAAGCAGAAGTACGAGGCCATCGTCAAGCTGTCGGCCCTGGTGAAGAAATGGGGCGTCACCCATCTGGCCATCGGCAATGGCACCGCCTCGAGAGAGACAGAGCAGATGGCCGTTGAGCTGATTCACAAGGTGGGCGGCGGCCTCAGCTATATGATCGTCAACGAGGCCGGCGCTTCCGTCTATTCCGCCTCCAAGCTGGCGGCGGAGGAATTCCCCCAGTTCGACGTGAACCTGCCCTCCGCCGTGTCCATTGCCAGAAGGCTTCAGGATCCTCTGGCGGAGCTGGTGAAGATCGATCCCAAGGCCATCGGCGTGGGCCAGTATCAGCACGATATGCCGGAGAAGCGGCTGGACGAGGCCCTGGGCGGCGTGGTGGAGGACTGCGTCAACGCCGTGGGCGTGGACGTGAACACCGCCTCCCCGTCCCTTTTGAAGCAGGTGGCGGGCCTGACGGCCACCACCGCGAAAAACATTGTGACCTACCGGGAGGAAAACGGTCCCTTCACCGGCCGGAAGCAGATTTTGAAGGTCCCCAAGCTGGGCCCCAAGGCCTATGAGCAGTGCGCCGGTTTCCTAAGAGTGCCGGAGAGCAAACAGGTCCTGGACCACACCGGCGTCCACCCCGAGTCCTACCAGGCGGCGGAGACCCTCTTGACCCTCTGCGGCTACGATTTGAACGACGTGGCCCGGGGGCAGATTGCGGAGCTGCCCCAGCGGGTGGAGCAGCTGGGCTGGGCCCGGGCGGCCGAACGCTGCCAGGTGGGCGACCCGACCCTGCGGGACATCGTCAAGGAGCTTTTGAAGCCCGGCCGGGACCCCCGGGACGAGCTGCCTGCGCCCATCCTGCGCACGGACGTCCTGGAATTGAAGGATCTGAAGCCCGGCATGGTCCTGTCCGGCACGGTCCGCAACGTCATTGACTTCGGCGTCTTTGTGGACATCGGCGTCCACCAGGACGGATTGGTCCACATCTCCAAGGTCTGCAACAAATATATCAAGCATCCCTCCGAGGTGGTCTCCGTCGGCGACGTGGTCAAGGTCACGGTCCTGGAGGTGGACGAAAAGCGGAAGCGCATCAGCCTCTCCATGCGGGACGTGAAGGAATAAGGCAGCCGCCCCTACAGGGGGCGCGAGGGCCGGTACAAGTCATATTTTTGCAGAAAATTCCAAACTTTTTTCCGAAATACCCTTGCATTTTCCGTGCACCGGCGTTATAATAAGCATAATCTATTGTATACTTTACAAAAGACTGGGGAATGTTCCCCAGTCTTTCTTGTTGGAAAGGGGAAAGACGATGAAGATCACAGATCAAGTCTGGCAGTTCGCGGAGCCCATCGTCCAGGAAAACGGCTGCTCCCTCTGGGACGTGGAATATGTCCGGGAGGGCGGAGAGTGGTATCTCCGGCTGTATATCGACAAGGACGGCGGCGTGGATATCAACGACTGCGAGGCCATTTCCAGGGCTGTGGACCCGATTTTGGACGAAAAGGACCCCATCCCCGACAGCTACCACTTCGAGGTCTGCTCCGCCGGTCTGGAGCGTCCCCTGAAGCGGCCCGGCGATTTTGAGAAATTCATGGGTGCGGACGTGCTGGTGAAGCTCTACCGGCCCAGAAACGGCAGCAAGGAGCTGATCGGCACCCTGACCGGCTATGACAACGGCTGCGTCACCGTCGAGCAGGCCGGGACCCCCATCACATTGGAAAAACAAGAAGTCGCCCTGGTGCGGCTCTACGTAGACTTTTAAGGAGGAATTTGGAAAAAATGAATTCGGAGATTTTTGCCGCCCTGGCGCAGCTGGAAAAAGAGCGGGGCATTCCCCAGGATTATATGGTGGATAAGATCACCCAGGCCCTGGTGGCCGCCTACAAGAAGGACAAGGACGGCTACACCGACAACGTGTTTGTCGAGGTTGTGGACGACGACATGAAGATGTACGTCCAGAAGGAAGTGGTGGACGGCGTCATCACCCCGGCCACGGAGATATCTCTGGAAGCCGCCCGGAAAATTTCTCCCCACGCCCAGCTGGGCGACCTGGTCAACGTCAGCGTGGAGACCAAGGCCTTCGGCCGCATCGCCGCCCAGACGGCCAAGCAGGTCATCATCCAGGGCATCCGCGAGGCGGAGCGGGGCATGATTTTTGACAGCTTCTCCTCCAAGGAGCATGAGATCCTCACCGGTTCCGTCCTGCGCATCGAGCCGGCCAGCGGCGATATGATCATCCGCATCGGCACCGGCAACGACAAGACCGACGCCCTGCTCTCCCACTCCGAGCAGGTCCACACCGAGACCTTCAAGGAGGGTGACATGATCCGCGTCTATGTGGTGGAGGTCCGCCGCTCCAGCCGCGGCCCCCAGGTCATCGTCTCCCGGACCCATCCCGGTCTGGTCAAGCGGCTCTTCGAGCTGAACGTGCCGGAGATCGAAAGCGGCCTGGTGGAGATCAAATCCATCGTCCGGGAGCCCGGCTCCCGCACCAAGCTGGCCGTCCACGCCACGGAAGAGAACATCGATCCCGTGGGCGCCTGCGTCGGTCCCCGCGGCGGCCGTGTGGGTGCGGTGGTGGATGAACTGCGGGGCGAGAAGATGGACATCGTGGTCTGGTCCGAGGACCCGGCCCAGTTCGTGGCCTCCGCCCTGTCTCCCGCCGACGTGGTGGCTGTCACGGTGCTGCCCGGCATGGCGAAGGCCTGCCGCGTCATCGTGCCCGACGATCAGCTGTCCCTGGCCATCGGCAAGGAGGGCCAGAACGCCCGCCTGGCCGCTCGCCTGACCGGCTACAAAATCGACATCAAACCCGCCTCCCAGGCCGACGCCGAACCGGAAGCGGAAGAAGAGCCTGCGGTGGAATAACCCCGTAGGGGCGGCTATCAGCCGCCCGTAAAAGCGCAAGAAACGGCAAGGAGGCGCCATATGCAGAAAAAGATTCCCATGCGCCAGTGTGTGGGCTGCCGGGAGATGAAGCCGAAGAAGGAGCTGATCCGGGTGGTCAAGTCGCCGGAGGGCGCGATCTCCCTGGATTTCCGCGGCAAAGCGCCGGGGCGCGGCGCCTACCTGTGCCCGGATCCGGCCTGCCTCAAGCGGGCCATCAAGTCAAAAGCCCTGGAACGGACCTTTGAGATCCCCATTCCCCAGGAGATCTACGACGGCCTCCTGGCAAAGATGGAGGAGGGAGATCATGGATAACCGGCAGCGTGCCCTGAACTATCTGGGTCTGGCCCGCCGGGGCAATAACCTGGTCTATGGAGAGGAAACCGTGGGCGCGGCCTGCCGGGCCGGTCACGGACGGCTGCTGCTGCTGGCGAAGGACGCGGCGGACAACACCTTCCGCCGGGCCAGGACCTTCACCCAGACCGGCAAGCCTCCCATGATCCGGGTCCCCTTCACCAAGGACGAGCTGGGCGCGGCCATCGGCTGCAATGCCTGCGCCATCTGCCTGCTGACCGATGTAGCACTGGCGAAGGCCTTTGTGGAGGCCCTGGACGAGCCGGCGCATTACGCCCAGCTTCTGGCGGACCTGGAGGTCCGGGTGGAGCGGGTCAAAAAACGCAGGCTGGAAGAAAAGGCCCACGAGAAAAATCTCCGCCACGGCGGAAAAAAGCGCAAATAAATTGACAATTGACAATGGACAATTGACAATGAAGGTGTCTCCTTCGGAGACGGAATTTATATGTCGTGTCAATTCAATCGTCGCGTCAGCGACACTACAATTGTCAATTATCAATTGTCCATTGTCAATTGCGTTTGAAATCGAGCAAACAGTTTCCTTTGAGCTTCAATGGAGGTGGCTATATTGAGTAGTTTTATCAAATACCGCATCGGCGAAATGGCCAAGGATTTTGGGTTCCCCACCAAAACCATCACGAACCTGGTCGCCGAATTTTATGAAAAGCCCAAGAGCGGCCAGCAGGTTCTGACGGAAGAACAGCTGAACCTGCTCTTCGACGTGCTGACCCAGCGGAATCAGATCGATTCCCTGGAGCAGGTCTTCGCCCAGCCCAAGGCTGAGGCCCCCGCCCCTGCGCCCGCCCCGGCGCCCGCGGCGGAGAAGCCCCAGGCCGGCAAGCAGGCCGCCCCTGCCCAGCAGCCCAAGGCGGCTCAGAATCAGGCCAAGCCGAAGCCGCAGAATCAAAACCAGCCCCAGCAGGCACCCAAGACGGAGAAGCCCAAGGAGCCGGAACGCCGCCGGGAGCGCCGCGTCATCGACACCAGCGCCGTCACCGTCAACGCCGAGCGGTTTGATGACCGGGTGGACGCCCTGGTCTCCGAGCGGGTGCAGAATTTCTCCGGCGGCAAGCAGAAGATCGGCAACAAGAACAAGCAGCAGAACCGCAACAAGTTCGCCGGCAACAAGCGTAAGAACGAGGAGCAGGAGAAGATGCGCCGCCTCCAGCTGGAGGTCGCCAAGAAAGCGCCCCTGACCGTGAAGATTCCCGACGAGATCACCGTGGGCGAGCTGGCCTCCCGCATGAAGAAGACCGCCGCCGAGGTCATCAAGCAGCTCATCAAGCTGGGCACCATGGCCTCCGTCAACCAGACCATCGACTATGACACCGCCGCTTTGGTGGCCATGGAGCTGGGCTGCAAGGTGGAGAAGGAAGTCATTGTCACCATCGAGGAGCGCCTCATCGACGACCGGGAGGACACCGCCGACGAGCTGCAGCCCCGCAGCCCCGT
>CAMEIU010000047.1 GCA_945918815.1 uncultured Clostridia bacterium | reverse complement strand
CAGCCCGAGCCCGAAGCGCCCGAGGAGGAAACCCTGACTCTGCCCGGCCGCATCGAGGCCGAGGACACCGATACCCTGCCCTCCACCGCCCGGATCGATTCCGGCTACGGCACCGGCAAGGCCATCACCTACGTCTCCTTGGGCGACGAATACTGCTATGACGTGACCGTGACCGAGGACATGGACCTGCCCTTTGTGGTCTCCTGTGCTGTCAACGGCAGCGCCAAGCTTGAGGTCTATGTGGACGGCGAAGCGTCTCCCCGCATGACCCTGACTCCCGCCAACGGAAACAGCTGGACCAAGTTCAAGGACACCATCGGCGAAAATCTGAAGCTTTCCGCCGGTACCCATACCATCAAGATCAAGGTTCTCAACAACGCCCTGAACATCGACTACTTCGAGTGCAAGCAGCCGGTGAAGGCGACCAGCGTTCAGGCCGAGGTCAACGGCGACCTGATTCTGGGCAAGGACACCAGCGTGAAGGTTCCCGTGCTGGTCCTTCCGGAGAACGCCAGTGAGAAGGCCGTGACCTGGTCCAGCGACAACACCGGCGTGGTCACCGTGGACGCCGACGGCACCCTCCACACGCTGGCCGTGGGCGAGGCCAACATCACCGTGAAGCTGGCCTCCGGCGAGAGCGTTTCCGACACCTTCACCGTCAAGGTGGAGGACGCCGAGGCCTACCTGATCTCCACCACCGAGAAGGGCTGCGTGCCCTCCGCCGACGTGCCGGAGGATCATGTGAACTACAAGCCGGAGAAGCTGATTGACGGCAATCTCACAATGTACGGCTGGGCAGCCTGCGGCTCCTCCCACAGCAGCCATATTGAAGATCCCAGCGCGTTCTTTACCTGGGACGAGGCTCAGACCGTGCAGACCATCATGCTGTACGATGCGGTCGAGGGCAGCAACTATGTCAAGAAGATGGAGATCGTCTTCTTTGACGCGGAAGGCAAAGAGCTGAAAACCGTCAGCCTGCCCGGCGGCGTGCCCGACGGCGGTATGGAAACCGTGACGCTGGAAGCGCCCCTGTCCGGCGTGGCCAAGATTCGGTTCCATATTCTGGAGGCCACCGCGCCCTATGGCAACTACGGCTTTGCCGAGATCAAGGTCTACAGCGCGGATCCCGGCGTGATCCCGGTCAATGCCGTCAGCTTCGGCGGCGCGGGCGTCAACCTGTTCCCCGGCGACTCCTATATCCTCAAGACGCCTGTGGTGGTTCCCTCTACGGCGACGAACACCCAGGTCACCGTCACCCTGGCAGAGGGGGAAGGCGTCATCAGCCTGACCGCCAACACCACCGACGGCCTGACCAAGAGCTACACCATCAAGGCCCTGCAGAAGGGCAAGGCCACCACCCGCGCCACGGCGGCCAACGGCGTCTACGCTGAATTCACCGTGATGGTCGGCACCCGCGACGAGCTGGCCAACAAGATCATCGAGGCCGAGAACCTCTACGCCAAGTATCCCGGCCCCATGGCAGCCCATACCACCTTCCGCAAGGCCATTGACAAGGCCCTGAAGGTCTACAACAACTCCACCGATCTCGACGAGTATGCGCAGGCGGTCCTGGATCTGCAGGCGGCCATGGAAGCCTTTGAGGCGGCCTTCGTCACCGATTTGACTGCGGCAGAAGCTGCGGCTGCCATCGTGCTGACCAATCCCGCCAAGGGCCAGACCTCTCTGGACAAGCCCGCCATGCCCGACGGCTTCACCGTGAAGATCACCAATGTGGAGCCCGAGGGAATCATCAACAAGAGCTGGGGCATCCTGTCTCCCGACGCGGACGCCCAGGTGACCCTGACCCTGTTGGTCACCAAGATTCAGGGCGGCACCACCGCCGAGGCGGTCCGCACCGTCACCGTGCCCGGCTATGGTCCCCAGGAGGTCCTGGATACCGTCTCCATCGGATCTCCCGTCAAGGGCCAGACGCAGTTGACCATGCCTGCGGTGCCCAAGGGCTTCACCCTGTCCATCGCGGCTTCCACTGACAATCTGGTCGCCGCCGACGGCAGCTTCGAACTGCCCCTGTATGATACCCAGGTCCGGCTGACCGTCCGCGTCACCAAGGACGCCAGCGGCACCTACGCGGAGAAGCAGATTGCCATCACCATCCCCGGCGTGGCCAAGCGGCTGAACACCAACATCGAGGCCAACCAGATCGATGCCGTCAGCGGCAGCTATATCAAGGTCCAGAACAACGAGGTCGTCAACTTCAACGCCGGTAACTGGATCCGCTACGACTATGTGGACTTCGGCACAAACGCCAAGGAGATCGAATTCTCCATCAATCTGGCCGTCCATCCCAGCTGGGCCGGCAAGCATGTGCTGGTGAAGCTGGACGCGCCCGACGGCGAGACCCTGGCGGATATCACCGTCCAGGCCAACCCCAAAGGCGGCGACTGGGGCGTGTACTACATGCACCAGGCAGAATTCATCCGCACCATTTCCGGTGTCCACACCATCTATCTGGTGGGCGCCCCCGATGAGAACGGCGCTGGCGAGGGCGTCGGCGGCGTCAAAGAGATCCGCTTTGACGTTCTGGCCGAGGCGGGCGACTCCAAGGAGCTGGAAGCCCTGCTGGCCCAGGCCGAAGGATTGAACCAGGAGGACTACACCGAGGAATCCTGGGCCGGCCTGACGGAGGCCCTGGAGGCCGCCGAAAAGGTTCTGGAGAATCCCGTGGCCTCCCAGGCGGAGCTGGATAAAGCGGCGGAAGCCGTCCGGCGCGCCCTGGAAAGCCTGGAGGTCTCCGGCTATGTCATCACGGTCACGCAGAATCGCGGCGGCGTCATCACGCCGGATACCAGCGTTGTGAAGGCCGGTGCGGACGTGAAATTCACCATCGAGGCCAACTTCGGCTACGTCGTGACCGATGTGCTGGTGGACGGCGCGTCCGTGGGCCCCGTGGACAGCTTCACCTTCCGGAATGTCCGGGCCAACCACACCATGGAAGCAGAATTTGAATTTGTGCTGGACGACCTGCTCCTGCTGGGCGGCGCCGGCGGCGCAGGCGATTTCGTGGACGTGCAGCCTGGCGACTGGTTCTATGACGCCGTGGACTTTGTGGCCGCCATGGGCCTGATGAACGGCACTTCCAGCAACACCTTCTCTCCCGAGCTGACCACGACCCGCGGCATGATCGTCACCATCCTCTACCGTCACGCCGGCTCCCCGAGAGTCATCTCCAACGGCACCGAATGGTGGTCCGACGCCAGAGTGTGGGCCATGGAGAACGGCCTTTCTGACGGCACCAACATGGAAGGAAAGATCACCAGAGAGCAGCTGGCCGCCATGCTGTACCGCTACGCCGCATACCGCGGCATGAATACGGCAGCCAGAAGCGACCTTGGCAGCTTCGCGGATGCGGACAACGTCTCCGACTGGGCTGCGGACGCCATGCAGTGGGCGGTTGCCGCAGGCATCCTCAACGGCAAGACTGGCGGCTGCCTGGATCCCCAGGGCAACGCCACCCGTGCGGAAGTTGCCGCCATGCTGCAGCGTTTCTGCAAGCTGGCGTAAAGAAACAGAACAGGCCCGCTCCTGCGGGCCTGATTCACAGGATCCCTGTGAGCCAGCCTCGTTTGCAACAGACAAACCATTGAAAGGAAGCGAAATCATGGCAAAAACAGCAAGAGAACGGTTCCAGCTGACGCTGGAGCATCAGGATCCGGGAAAGACCGTGGTGGACCTGGGCTCCACGCCCATCAGCGGCATCAGCGCCAACGCCCTGGACGGCCTGCGGAAGGCCCTGGGCCTGCCGGAGGCCAGAGTCAAGGTGGACGAGCCCTTACAGCTCCTGGGCATGGTGGAGGAAGACGTCCGCCAGGCGTTGGGTCTGGATATCGTGGGAATCACCCCTGGCACCACCATGTACGGCTTCCAGAATAGGGATTGGAAGCCCTGGAAGCTGCAAAACGGCCTGGACGTGCTGGTCCCCGGCGACTTCAACACCACCGTGGACGCGGAAGGCCGCACCTATCTCTATCCCCAGGGCGATATGTCCGTACCGCCTGCGGCGGTCATGCCCAAGGGCGGCTACTTCTTCGACAACATCATCCGCGGCCATGTGGACTATGACGACGACGACACCCCCGACGGCAAGGCCGACTTCTTCGACGACTTCGGCCTCTACACCGACGAGCAGCTGCGCAATATCGAGGAAACCTGCAACGATTATTACAACAACACGGAGTACGGCCTCATCGGCGGCGGCGCTTTGGCGGGCCTCGGCGACTTCGCCATCATCCCCGGTCCCGCCAACAAGCATCCCAAGGGCATCCGGGATATTCCCGCCTTCATGGTGGCCCACTATACCTTCCCGGACTACATCCATGAGATCTTCGAATACCAGCTGGAGATCGGCCTGAAAAATGCGGCGCTGTTCCATCAGGCCACCGGCGACAAGATTCAGGCCATGCAGATCTCCGGCACCGATTTCGGTATGCAGACCGGTCCCTACATGACCCTGGATTCCTACCGGGAATTCTACAAGCCCTACCACAAGCGTATCAACGACTGGGTCCATCAGAACACCAACTGGAAGACCTTCTACCACACCTGCGGCTCCATCGTGGCCTTTCTCCAGGATTTCCACGAGGCCGGAATCGATATTCTCAATCCGGTCCAGTGCTCCGCCGCAGGCATGGACCCCCATATGCTCAAGGAACAGTGGGGCGACAAATTCGTGTTCTGGGGCGGCGGAATCGACACCCAGAAAACCCTGCCCTTCGGCACCCCTGAAGAGGTCTATCGGGAGGCCATGGAGCGGCTGGAGATCTTCTCCAAAAACGGCGGCTATATCTTCAACCCCATCCACAACGTCCAGAGCCATATCGCGCCGGAAAACCTGCTGGCCTTTTTCCGGGCAGTCAGGGATTTCAATGCCAATCGCTGAAAACTGTAAAAAGTGCATAAATTGAAAAGAAGAAATTGGAAGAACATACAGTTTTTGCGATTTCAGAGCAAGGTCGTTCTTCAAAGACATTTGCGATGGATTGCTGTAAAATATGGAAAAAGGATGCAAAGATCCAAAGCATCTGAAGAAAAGAAAGGGTGACTGTTTTATGGAAAAACGGAAACGGTTTTGGCAGCGGCTCTGCGCATCGGCGCTGGCGCTGATTCAGACGCTGGCCCTGCTGGCGGTGCTTCCGGCGCCGGTCAGCGCGGCAGGGAGTCAGCCTGAAAAGGTTGACGCAATCATTTTGAATGAGGACTTTGAGGGAGACAGCCTCTCCATCGATCTCAAGGTCAGCGGTAACGATCCGCTGCCGGTTTGTAAGACGGTGCAGGATCCTGCAGACGATAACAACAAGGTGCTCAAGATTGCATCCCATGACGGCATGGTGCGCGTAGTCAACGAGGGATGTGAAGACTGGGCGAACTATACCTTTGAATGCAGGCTGTATCTGGAGCGGGAGCCTTGGGAAAGCGCGCCTGCCGGTATATCATGGGTCAACGTGGCGCCCTTTGTCTTGGCCAATACGACTGAGGGAAACCCGGCCCGCTGCGCCATCAAGTATAAAAGAACGGGCGAGGAATTTGCCTACTTTACAAGCCAAGGCGGCGACCAGTTCCCGGTCAAGACAAGTAACTTCCTGGAGCGGTGGCACACCTACAAGTTCGAGGTCAATGGAAGCAATGTGAAGGTCACCATCGATGGGGAACAGCTCTTTGATGTAACGTCTCTGAGTTCCAAGGGCACCATCGGCTTTGACGGCATCTATGCAACCTACTATGTGGACGATCTGAAGCTGACCCGCCAGGTCTCCGGTTCCGTCTCGGCCAACGTTCCCTCCGGTAACTATGACACGGCCCAGGACGTCACCCTGACTGCGGCTGCGGGTGAGAGCATCTATTATACCCTGGACGGCTACGATCCCACGGAGAACGGAACCCTCTACACCGCACCCATCCACATCGCCAGCGACTGCACCCTGAAGGCTGTCGCGGTGGCGTCGGGCAAGTGCTACGGCCCCGTGGCCACCTTCACCTACACCGTCGCCGCCGTGGAGCCCCCTGTGGTGGAGCCTCTGAGCGGCCGCTACAAGGACAGCGTGGAGGTCACCATGACCTGCACCACGGCGGACGCCGCCATCTACTACACCACGGATGGTACGGAGCCCACCACCGCCAGCCTCCGCTACACCGCTCCCATCACCGTGACCGAGAACACCACGATCATGGCCATGGCCGCCAAGGCCGACGGTACCCCCAGCGGCGTGACCGTCCGGGACTATATCATCACCGACGATCTGGTGGAGGCCCGGGTCTATGTGGCCGTGGACGGCAGCGATGAAACCGGCAACGGCAGCGAGCAGAAGCCCTTCGCCACCATTGAGAAGGCCCGGGACTATGTCCGCACCATCAACGACAATATGATGGGCGACATTGAGATCATCGTGGGCGCGGGTCGTTACTACATCGAGGACGCCATCCTCCTGACGGAGGAGGACTCCGCCAGCAACGGACGTCTTATCACCTACAAGAGCGAAGGCATCGGCGAGGCCGAGCTGATCGGCGGCCGGGTCATCACCGGCTGGGAGCAGACCACCGCTGACGACGTGGCCATGGGTCTCGACGAATCCCTGGTGGGCAAGGTCTACAAGGCCGATCTGTCGGGGACCGGTATCGAGGAATTTAACGCCCTGTACGTGGAGGGCGAGGACGACACCATCGGCTACGAGGGCAACAAGGCCATCATGGCCCGTTATCCCAACTACATCCCGCAGGAGCGGTTCCCTGTTGCACGGGAAGGCTATCTTCGCAGCGCGGGCGGCGGCGCCAGCGACATCTACTGGCAGGATGGTACGATTCCCCAGAGCATCATTGACGGCATGACTGCCGCACAGAAACGCGGAGAAGAAGAGATCGCCCAGATCTACGTCTGGGACGGCGCGGACTGGGATTGGTTCACCAGCACCCTGCCCATGGGCTCCATCGATGCCAGCGCCAGACACTTAACCGCCGTCACCCCCCATGCGCATGACTATCTCAGTGGCGGCCGCAGCGGCGTGACCTACTGCTCTACCCATGGAGACCGCGTAAAGTATAACATCGGCAGCGGCGCACGCTACTATCTCCAGGGCAACCTCGCCATGCTGGACGTCCCGGGCGAGTATCATTACAACAAGGCCACCCACGAGCTGTACTACTATCCCGGTACGGGCACCATGGACGGCCTGACCGTCGTGGCCCCCCAGACCCAGGAGATTTTCCGCCTGGAAGGTTCTGACAAAACCGTCTACAACGAGGACGGCACCATCAATATGGACTACTGGGGCGACTGGGGCGCGGAGCCTGACTTCAACAAGGAAGTGGGCAACGTCACCATCGACGGCTTCTCCATGATGTATACCGAGTTTACCAATTCCTTCTCTCCCAGCTGGAATTCCAGCGACTATTACGGCGCCATGGGCTGCTTCGCGCCGGAGGCTCGTTTCAGCACCCAGCCTTCCTATGACGAGCAGACCGACCTGACCGAGAATAAGGTCGGCGCTATCACGCTGATCAACACCAACCATATCACCATTCAGAACTGCCAGATTCACTCCACAGGCCTGTGGGGCATCGCAGCCTTCCGCGACAACCAGTATAACATTGTCCAGAACTGCGACATCGGCTACACCGGCTACGGCGCCATCACCACCGACGGCGGCTATCCCGGCGTGGGCAAGTACAACAAGTACAACACCTACGACAACCTCCGCTGCCACCACGCCGGACAGAACGTCGGCCATGCCGCCACCATTACCATCATGAACACCGGCTACAGCACCTTCTCGAATCTGGAGCTGTACTTTGCGCCC
Source organism: uncultured Clostridia bacterium (assembly GCA_945918815.1). Taxonomy (GTDB): domain Bacteria; phylum Bacillota; class Clostridia; order Oscillospirales; family Oscillospiraceae; genus Avoscillospira. The sequence continues at coordinate 5,281 of CAMEIU010000047.1, read as the reverse complement.
AGACGCTCTCTGACCATGCTGGGCGGCTACAGCCGCGGCTGGTTTGACAACGCCTACAACGCCTATGAGGATATCTACTCCTGGGGCAACCACTTTGAGGATATCTACATCTACGGCGGCGAGCAGGACTCCGGCGAGGACAGCACGGTCTTCTTCGCCATGCTGCTGGGAAAAGGCAACGGCGGCCAGGATTTCAACATTCAGGTTCCTGCCGAAAAGCGTAATTATTTGAATCAGATCATCATTGACAACACCGGCGCTTCTCCGACCATGCACGACAAGAACACTGCCCACAGCATGGAGTTCGCCATGGGTGTCAATGGCACGACCATCAGCAACATTATGGGCGTCAATGCCCAGAGCACGACGATTGCCATTTATCCCGAACAGCTCAACGGAAAGGAAATCGAATTCAGCAACATCAACTGCGATTACAATGGTGAGGATATCATGGATCCCGAGGTCTTTGACCGCAGCAAGATGAAGTTTGACGAAATCGGCCTCCGGGACGGCTTCTCCTTTGCGGACGAATGGGAGGTCGATGATCCTCAGGCGCCGGATGATCTCTGGTTCGGCGATGATTTTGAAGACGGCAAGCTGAATCTGCGCAAGTGGACCGTGGAGGGCGGCGAGCCTGTCATCAACTGTGCCAACATGGCGGAGGATCCTAGAACCGGCCAGTATTGTCTGGAGCTCCACGGCGGCAGCAGCGCCGCACCTGCGACTCTAAGCAGAACCTTCAGCGAGGACCTCAACAAGGTGGTCGAGGTCAAGTATTATGACCGCCGCCAGGATTTTGCATACTCCGATAAGTTCACCGGCCGCCCGGAGACCATGGTGCGCGCCGATGACGGCGAGACGGTTATCGGTATCATGGCCGACGGCTACAAGAGCACCGAGCATTACTATTATGTCTACGGCGATGAGATCATTGAGACGGACGTGCAGCGCTGCTTCGGCTGGCATACCTTTAAGTTTGACTACACCTCCGGCACCGATGTCAAGCTATACATTGACGAAACCCTGATCGCCACCCTGCCTGCGACCAGCTTCAACTACGTGTCCATGCAGAGCTGGTCCACCAACGACCGCCAGGCCTGCTACGACCAGTTCTGGATCTACGGCGGCGAGGAAGCCGGGGATCCTGGCGAGGTGGAGCTGCCCAAGCCGCCGCAGGAAAATGCGCCCTCTCTGATCGAGGACTTCGAGGGGACGGAGACCATCGAGCTGACCCCGCAGAAGACCAACGGTACGGTGATTGAAGTGATCCCCGAGCCGGGCAACGAAGACAATACGATCCTGCATATCAATACACCGGACAACACCTTCGTCTACCCCGACGGCCTCTCCTGGTCGAACTACACCTTCAAGTGCCGCATCAAGCCCATCACCGGCCCCGGCGCGCAGCCCTGGGAGAACGTCGCGCCGGTCTGGTATGCCGGGTCTCAGGACAGCAAGGGCAACTGGAACCGCTATACGCTCAAATACCGCTTCCGGAGCGACGACTTCGCCCTCTACCGCAGAGATGGCAGCGATACGGACTTTGCAATCACCGATGCCCCGGATGATTACATGGGCCGGTGGCACGACTATGAGATCACCATCGACAATGGCCACATCACCGCCTATATCGACGGCAAGCTGATTTTTGATGAGGTCGATCATGGCCTGTCCGGCGGCTCCATCGGCTTCGACGGCATCAACACGGAATTCTATGTGGATGATATCGAGGTCACCGGTCTCAAGACGGCAGCGCCCGTGGCCAGCGTGGAATCCGGCGAGTATGAGAGCGCCATCGACGTGACCCTGTCTGTGGATGACCCCGCCGCCAGGATTTTCTACACCCTGGACGGCTCCGATCCCAAGATCAACGGCGAATACTATCTGGGCGACCGCCCCGTGACCGTGGATCACTCCTGCACCTTGAAGGCCGTCGCCATCAGCAGCGGCATGCTTTACAGCGAAGTGGTCAGCTACGACTACACCATCCTGGCAGAAGCGCCCGTGGTGGACAAGACCGCCCTGGAAGCCCTGGTGGAGGAAGCCGAGGCGCTGAAGGAGGAAGACTACACCGAAGAGACCTGGAGCGATCTGGCCGAAGCCCTGACCGCTGCCAAGAGCGTTCTGGCTGACGAAGACGCCACCCAGGAGGAAGTGGACGCGGCAGAGATCGCACTACGGAACGCCATCGGCGGTCTGACTGAGAAGCCCGAGGAACCCGAGCCCGAGGTAGACAAGTCCGCGTTGGAAGGCCTGTACAACGACAACAAGGACAGACAGCAGGGCAATTACACCAAACCCAGCTGGGAGGCATTCCGGGAAGCCCTGGCCAACGCCGAGGCCGTCCTGAATGATCCCAACGCCACCCAGGAAGAGGTGGACGCCGCCGTGGAAGCCCTGAGAGACGCCATCGACGGTCTCCAGGAGAAGCCCATCTTCCCGGTGCTGCCCATCATCCCCGGCAATTCTGCCAGCAAGCCCACAGAGGAAATGTCCTTCACCGACGTCAGCAAGGGCGACTGGTTCTATGAGGACGTCAAGTATGTCTATGAAAACGGCATCATGAACGGCGTCAGCGACACCCGCTTCGCGCCCCAGTCCACCCTGACCCGCGCCATGGTCGTCACCATCCTGTACCGCATGGAGGGCGAGCCTTCCACCCGGTACAACGCCCTGTTCCCCGATGTGGAGAACAACCAGTGGTACACCAAGGGTGTGGAATGGGCCGCCAACAACGGCATCGTCCTGGGCTACACCACCGGCAAGTTCGGCCCCAACGATCCCGTGACCCGGGAGCAGCTGGCCGCCATCCTGTACCGCTATGCCCAGTCCAAGAACTACGTCCTGGCCGAAGGCGCTGCTCTGACCGGCTACGCCGACGCTTCCAACATCTCCCCCTACGCCGTGACCGCCGTGCAGTGGTCTGTGACCGAGAACCTGCTGGAAGGCACTGACGGCAAGCTTCTGCCCCGTCAGAACGCCACCCGCGCCGAAGTGGCCCACGCCATCGCCGGCTTCTGCCAGAACGTCGGATAACGCCCACCGGCCCCCGGGAATGCCGTTCCCGGGGGCTTTCTTCGGAATTTAGAGAAATCCACAAAATTTAGAGAAAGGAAAAACCGGCCGGTACAGGGCGTGTTTGCGCGGAACAAAAAATTTACTCAAGAATTATGAAGAAATCCTCAATGATTGAAGTTGCCGGATGCGGTCCTTGAGGCTAATATAAAATCAAAATCCAAAAATAAAACTGGAGGAAATGAGCAATGAGCATTCTGAATGAAATTTCTGAAAATCTACAGCGAGGCAAGGCAAAGATCGTCAAGACCCTGGTACAGCAGGCCATCGAAGAGGGCGTCCCCGCCAAGCAGATTCTGGAAGAGGGCCTGCTCAGCGGCATGAACATTGTCGGCGAAAAGTTCAAGGCCAACGAGGTGTTCGTTCCCGAGGTCCTGGTGGCGGCCCGTGCCATGAACATGGGCACAGCCGTGCTGAAGCCTTTGCTGGCGGAGGACGGCGTGGAGGCCAGCGGCAAGGTCTGCATTGGCACCGTCAAGGGCGACCTGCATGACATCGGCAAGAACCTGGTGAAGATGATGATGGAGGGCAAGGGCCTGGAAGTCGTGGACCTGGGCGTGGACGTGTCTCCGGAGCAGTTCGTGGACGCCGTTCAGAATCAGGGCTGCCAGATCATCTGCTGCTCCGCGCTGCTGACGACCACCATGGGCATCATGGCCGACGTGGTCAAAGCCGCCGAGGCCGCCGGAATCCGGGACAGCGTGAAGATCATGGTGGGCGGCGCGCCTGTGACCGAGGCCTTCTGCCAGCAGATCGGCGCGGACAAGTACACCCCGGACGCTGCCACCGCCGCCGATGTGGCCGTGCAGCTTCTGGCCGGCTGATATGGACGGCTTGGAACAGTTGACCCAGGCCATTCTGGACCTGGGCGCGTACCGGGTCGGGACCGTGCCGGTGGACGAGATTGACTTTGAGCCGGACTTCCGGAAGCTCTGCGAGAGCAATGCCTGCGGCATGTACGGCAGAAGCTGGATGTGCCCACCCCATATCGGTCCCGTGGAGGCGCTGATCGCCCAGGCGAAGGAATTCCGGTGGGCGGTGGTGTTCCAGACGGTGGATCCGCTGGAGGACAGCTACGATTTTGAGGGCATGATGGTGGCCGGGGCGAAGATGAACCGCCTGGCGGCCGCCGTTCAGAGAAAGCTGGAGGAATTGGGAATCCGGCGGCGGCTCCTGCTGGGAGCCGGCGGTTGCCGTGTCTGCCAGACCTGCGCCAAGCTCCAGAATCAGCCTTGCCGTTATCCCAAGCAGGCCCTCTCCAGCCTGGAGGCCTATGGCATCAACGTCTCCGTTCTGGCCCCTCAGGCCGGAATGCGGTATATCCATGGTCCCAACACCGTGACCTATTTCGGCGCGGTCTTTCTGGGAGAGAGGTGACGGATTTGGCACAGCTGGAAATCCGGACCGGCGGGGAGATCCTGCGCCGGTCCGTCCCGGCGGGGATTCGCCTGTCCGACGCCTTGCAGCAGTCCGGATTCGCGCCGGAGCTGCCCTGCGGCGGCAATGGCCGCTGCGGAAAATGCCACGTGACGGCATGGGGGCGGCTTTCGGCGCTTTCCGCGGAAGAGCAGGCTAGCCTTACGCCGGAGGACGTCTCCCACGGCGTCCGGCTGGCCTGCTGCGCCATGGTTCTGGGCGATGCGGCGGTCCGGCTGCCCCACGGGGAGGCCGGAGGCCAGATTCAGATCTCCGGCATAGAGCAGGCGGTCTCCGGAACGCCTTTGTTTACGAATTTGGGCGCGGCGGTGGACGTGGGCACCACCACGTTGGCTGCCCGTCTTTTTGACCGGTCGGGTCCGCTGGCCGAAGCTGCGGACGCCAATCCCCAGCGGGCCTTCGGCGCGGACGTCATCAACCGCATCGGCCGGGCCATGGCGGGAGACGGCCCGGCCCTGGCCCAGGCGGTCCGCCGGGCCATCGGAAGCCTTCTGGAAAACATGTGCGCCCAGGCCGGGCGGACAACGGAGGAAATCGACGGCCTGGTGATCACCGGCAACACCACCATGCTCCACCTTCTGACCGGTGAGGACCCGTCGCCCCTGGCGGCGGCCCCGTTCCAGGCAAGGGAGCTGTTTGGAAAAACTGTCTCCGCCGGGGCGTTGGAGCTGCCCTGCGGCCCGTCCGCCCGGGTCTATCTGCCCCGATGCATGTCTGCCTTCGTGGGCGCGGATATCACCACAGCCTTGCTGGCCAGCGGCGTCTGCCG
>CAMEIU010000046.1 GCA_945918815.1 uncultured Clostridia bacterium | reverse complement strand
AGAAAAACGGAAAGACAAAGGCCAAAAACAGCGATAAGGCCTTGGGAAAGAAGCTCCGGGCCGTGGAGCGGGAGGTGGAGAAGCAGGAGGCCGCCGTGGCCGCCTATGATCCCCTGATCGAGGCCGCCTCCGCCGACTACCAGGAATTGACCCGGCTGCTCTCCGAAAAGGAGGCCGCCGAGGCTCAATTGGAGGAACTGATGGCGCAGTGGGAGGAGCTGTCCTTACAGATGGAGGGCGAGGCTTGATGTGGCTGATTCTGACCCTTATTCTGCTGCTGGCGGGCTGCCTCCTGGCCTGGTTTCTCCAAAAGCGGGCCCCCCGGCTGCGGAAGGCCTTGCTCATCTGCATGGCCATATGCATTCTGGCCGTGGGAGCCGGGACGGCGGCCTGCTGGAATCCGCCGGAATATCAGGACCTGACGCCGGACTACGCCGTGCTGCTGGGCGGCGGGGAGAAGGACGGCCAGCCGGCGGCTTCCACGGAAAACCGGCTGTTCCTGGCCCTCGGGTATCTGGAAGCCATGCCGGACGTGATGCTGATCGTCACCGGCGGCGACCCCAACGGCAACGGGGTGACGGAGGCGGAGGTCATGGCCTCCTGGCTCCGGGACCACGGGGCGGACATGGACCGGATTCTCAGCGAGGACCGGGCCAATGACACCCTGGAAAATCTGAAATTCAGCAAGGCCCTGGCAGAGAGCCGGGGCCTTCAAACGGATTCCATCCTGATTCTCACCAGCGACTACCACCAGACCCGCGCCCAATTCCTGGCTCGCCAACTGGGCCAAGAGGCCTCCGGCCTCGCCTGTGAGACCCCGTTCCTCTCCCACCTGGCAGCCTCTGTCCGGGAGGCCTATTCCTTCGTAAAAGCAATCTGGCAGACCAGATGACAATTCAGTGCGCCCCGCGTTCGTGTCCGTAGGGGGCTGTTAAGAAAGTCTGAGTTTCCCCTTTGACCGCTAACTTTTTGATAGAAAAAGCGTCAAATTTACGGTCAAAAAGGGAACGGATTGCCACGCCAGCGTGCGCGCTGGCTCGCAATGACAGACTTTTTTAACAGCCCCGTTTTCTGAAATTTCAAAATTTTTTTCCATTTCTGCAACCTTTTGTGTTTTTTCTCGTCTTGATTTGTAAGAAAGGAGTGAGGCAAGTTGGAGGACAGCGCGATCATTGATCTGTACTGGGCCAGGGAGGAGCAGGCCTTGGTGGAGACGGAGCGCAAGTACGGCAGCTATTGTTGGACCATTGCCCATAATATTCTGAAAAATCGGGAGGACACGGAGGAATGTGTCAATGATACGTATATGAAAGCCTGGAACGCCATGCCGCCCCAGCGGCCGGGCATTCTGTCATCCTTTTTGGGAAAAATTACCCGCAACCTGTCTCTGGACCGGTACAAGGCCGACCGGGCCGGAAAGCGGGGCGGCGGCCAGCTGCCTCTGGCTTTGGAGGAGCTGCAGAGCTGCCTTCCGGCGGACACCGGCGTGGAGCGGATTCTGGAGGAAGCGGAGCTTTCCAGAATCGTGGACCGGTTTTTAAGAGGCCTGCCGGAGAAGGAGCGGTGCATCTTTTTAAGAAGATACTGGTATGTGGACAGTATGCTGGACATTGCTCACCGCTATCACATGGCCGAAGGCAGCGTCAAATCCTCGCTGCACCGGACCCGGGAAAAGCTGCGGGCCTACCTGGAACAGGAGGGGGTGACCGTATGAAGGAGGAAAGACAGGAGCGGCTGTTCCGCGCCATCGGCGACGTGGGCGCGGACCTCATCGATATGGCCGAAAAGCAGACCTTTGCCCCCAGCCGCTGGCGGAAATGGGGCTCTCTGGCGGCCTGCCTGGCGGTGATTCTGTGCCTGGGCGTCCTGGCCATGCCTTACTTCCCCAAGGGCTGCGGCAGCGGCTCCAAAGGGACCGCCGCGCCCGGCGCTTCCGTGACCACCGAGGCGCCCGCCGCCGCGGAACCTGCGGAGGAGGAAGCCGTCGAGACGCCGCAGGAGGAGCCTGGTCCCACAGAGGACGCGGCCCCGGAGCCTGTGGTCCGAACCCGGTTTGTGTTCCGCTATACCTATTACTACTTCACGGCTTCGGAGCCGAGCTCCCTGGATAACCCGCCGTCGGTGCTGGGCGAATACCTGGGTGAGATCGAGGCGTGCGACGACCCGTCCCTGGTGGGCTGTCCAGTCTACCGGAACCTGAACACCACGGAATATGACAACCACAGCGTCAACGGCCTGACCGTCCCGGCGGAGGTCTGGGTGGAGATGGAGGACGGCTTCCACTACGCCGTCACCCTCAACGAAAAAACCGTCTCCCGCTACACCGTAGACGACGTCGCCGAGCGCATGGAGAACGGGGATGACGCATGGCTGCTGGAGACCTTTGTGGAGCCTCTGTACCGGATGGACGACTTCTCCGATCCATCGGAGCTGAACAGCGAGCAGCTGAATATGCTGTTGACCCTGACCCGGGGCATGAATACGGGCATCGACACCACGGCCCTGTGGTTCCGGGACGAGGGGGTCTACGTGGTGCCCCTGGAGGAGGCCCGGTGGCGGGTGAGCCGGTTCCTGGACGCGGATCGCTGCACCTACAGGCCGGAGGAAACGGCGGCCTATGACGGGGACCGGGACGCCCTGGTGTTCGAGTCTCTGCCCCTGACCGCCCTGGAGACGCAAGTTCTGCTGCTGGACGAGGCGGCGCTGGTGGACGATACCCTCCTGTATCTCCGGGTGTCGGCCTACCACCAGCCCGAGACCCCGCTCACGGATGAGGCAGCCCCGCTTCTGTCCACCCGGGAATTCCTGATTCGCTTCGACGAGGACTCCTGGCGGTATCAGAGCATTGTGACGTTGAACTAGATTTCAATAGAAGCTGTAGGGGCGGCCATACGGCCCACGCAGGAAAAGCTTTGTAGGGCACGGCCACTGGACGTGCCGCATGCAGGCAGCCGCATTCTGGAACCAACTGCCAAACGGCGCGTCGGGTCGCCGCGCCCTACAGTCCCTTGCCTGCGGGGGCACGAGGGTGCGGCTGAAACATATAGAAAGGAGCTGGCCATGGAGGACAGCGCGATTATCCAGCTCTACTGGGCCAGAGAGGAACAGGCCCTGGTGGAGACCGAGGGCAAGTATGGCGGCTATTGCCGGTCCATTGCCTGCAATATCCTGAATAACCGGGAGGACGCGGAGGAATGCGTCAATGACACCTACCTCCGGGCCTGGAACGCCATGCCGCCCCAGCGGCCCAGTGCTCTGGGGGCCTTCCTGGGCAAGATCACCCGGAACCTGTCCCTGGACCGGTGGAAGACCTTCCGGGCGGAGAAGCGGGGCGGCGGCCAGACGGTACTGGCGTTGGAGGAGCTGGGCGACTGCATTCCGGCCCGGGACGACCTGGAAAACCGTCTGGAGGCCGAGGCCCTGGCCCGCTGCCTGGACCGGTTCCTCCGGAACCTGCCGGAGAAGGAGTGCTGCATCTTCCTCCGGCGGTATTGGTATGTGGACAGTGTGCAGACCAACGTCAAGCTGTATAAGATGGCCGAGGGCAGCGTCAAATCCACCCTGTTCCGCACCCGGCAGAAGCTCAGGACCTATCTGGAAAAGGAGGGCGTGGCCCTATGAAGGAAGAGAAGCAGGAGCGGCTGTTCCGCGCCCTCGGCGACGTGGGCAGCGACCTCATCGATATGGCCGAAAAGCAGACCTTCGCCCCCAGCCATTGGCGGAAATGGGGCTCCCTGGCGGCCTGCCTGGCGGTGATTCTCTGTCTGAGCGTCCTGGCCCTGCCCTATTTCCCCATGGGCTGCGGCAGCGGCAAGCCGTCCGATACGGTGAATGAGAGCGCAAGCGCCGCAGACATGGCGCAGGATACTGTCGCGGAGGCGGAGGCAGAGGTCACGGAGGAACCTGCGGAAGAGATCCCGGCGGAGGAACCGGGCGCGGACGCAGGACCGGCGGAGGAATTCGGAAACCAGGAGGCTGGTCCGGCGCAGCCCGAAGCCCGGGCCCAGCTGACCTTCCAAAACACCGTCTACTATGTGGAGGCCCTGTATTCCGAGGCGGAAGGCAAAGCGGTCCTGGGTGCGTATCTGGGAACCGTGGAGGACGGAGACCGGCCGGAATGGACCGGCTGCAAGGTCTACAGCTACCACAGCTATGACGAAAACCAGACCGAACCGCCGGTGGATATCCTGGTGGAGACGGCGGAGGGCTATCTCTACTGCGTGACCTACCAGCTCCGGGCCGGCGCGCCCTTTGATATTGTGGACACCCTGTATCTTCTGGAGCACGGCGAAGAGAACGCCGTGGCGCAGCGGTACGCGGCGGTCTTTGAGGCGGCGGGCTTTACGTTTGAGGACCCGGCGGCGCTTTCGTCGGACCAGCTGCTGGAGTTCTTCCTCTTGACCCTGCAAATGGAGCGGGAGGCCGGAATCCGAACGGAGGATCTGGACAAGTATCTCTGGTACGACGCCCAGAACGACTGCTACGCCGTTCCCGCCGAAGACGTGAAGCGGCAGCTGGACCGGTATCTGACCGGCTACGTCTGGGACCCGCCCCAGGGGGTGTTCCGCTTCGACTTGGCTCCCGTGCAGGAGGAGCCGCTGAATCTCTACGCCTGGGACTATGAATCCGGCGTCCTGACCCTGACCGTGGAATCGGTCATGGAAGGGGATATGGTGTATCTGCATCGCTACACCATCGAATTCACCGATGACGCCTGCTGCTACCGGAGCATCGCGCAGTATTTCATTGACAATTGACAATGGACAATGGGCGCTATTTCATCATTTTCCGAAGGAAAATACCTTCATTGTCAATTATCAATTGTCAATTGTCAATTCCCCCCACGCTTCCTGTTGACGCGTGGGGGCTTTTGTGTTTAATCACAAAAAATACTATCTTTTCCAGCGCTAATCTGGTATAATAAAAAACCAGACAACATTCAGAGGTGAATCCCTTGGCAAAGCTTTATTTTAAATACGGCGCCATGGGCAGCTCCAAGACTGCCACGGCGTTGATCACCAAGTATAATTACGAGGAGCGGGGCATGCGGGTCTGGCTCCTGAAACCGGCTGCCGACGACCGGGACGGTGTGCTGCGGCTCAAATCCCGGGTGGGTCTGGAGGCGGAGGCCGAGGTCCTGCCCGCCAGCGCGGACATCTGCGCCCTCTATGAGAACCACGATCCGGTGGACGTGATCATTGTGGACGAATGTCAGTTCCTGACCGGGGCCCAGATCGACCAGCTCCGGCAGCTGGTGGACCTGAACAACCTGCCGGTGCTGTGCTTCGGTCTCCGGACCGATTTCCAGACCAAGCTGTTCCCCGGCAGCCGCAGGCTCTTCGAGGTGGCCGACTCCATCACCGAAATCAAAACCATCTGCCAGTGCGGCTCCAAGGCCACGGTCAACGCCAGAATCGATTCTGACGGCTACATCATCACCGAGGGCGACCAGGTGGTCCTGGGCGGCAACGACCGGTATCTGGCCATGTGCCACAAATGCTGGAAAAAGAGCATTGCCGAGCATCGGAAAGTCAAATAAGAAAGGAAGGAATCCATTATGGCCAACTATCCCACTCCACACATCAACGCGGTCCCCGGCGACTTCGGACAGACTGTCCTGATGCCCGGCGATCCGCTGCGCTCCAAATTCATTGCAGAAAATTTCCTCGAGAACGCCAAGCTGGTCAACAACGTCCGCGGCGTCCAGGGCTACACCGGCACCTACAAGGGGACCCGGGTCTCCGTCATGGCCTCCGGCATGGGCATGCCGTCCATCGGCATCTATTCCTATGAGCTTTTTAATTTCTTCGAGGTCCAGAACATCATGCGCATCGGCTCCGCCGGTTCCATCCACCCGGATATCCACGTCCGGGACATCGTCATGGGCCAGGGCGCGTGCACCGATTCCCGCTTTGCCGAGCAGTTCCGCCTGGCCGGTACCTTCGCCCCCATCGCTTCCTTTGAAATGCTGGAAACCTGCGTGGAGACCGCCAAGGAAATGGGCGTCCGGTACCATGTGGGGAACCTCCTGTCCTCCGACCGGTTCTACGGCGACGAGGACTGCGTGCCCGAGGGCATCCGGGCCGGCGACGGTTGGCGGAAGATGGGCGTCATGGCCATTGAAATGGAGGCCGCGGCCCTCTACATGAACGCCGCCCGCAGCGGCAAAAACGCCCTGGCCATCTGCACCATCTCCGACCACATCCTCACCGGCGAGCTGACCACCGCCGAAGAGCGGCAGAACTCCTTCACCCAAATGATGGAGCTGGCATTGGAGACAGCGAGAAAGCTGGAGAAATGATTTCAGTGGACAATTGTCAATTGTACATTGTCATTCTCAAGTAAGGAGTTGATTATATGAAACGCATTTTCCTGATCGTTCTGGACTCCCTCGGCGCGGGGGCGGAGCCGGATGCGGCGGACTTCGGCGACGTGGGGGCCAATACCCTGCGGTCCGTGTCCACGGGCAAGGGCTTCTGCATCGATCATTTACGGGAGGCCGGCATCGGCAATATTGACGGCCTGGATTTTCTGGGGACCACCGAGCATCCCACTGCCGCCGTGGCCCGGCTCCAGGAGCGGTCCCGGGGCAAGGATACCACCATCGGCCACTGGGAGCTGGCCGGCGTCATCTCCGAGAAGCCCATGCCCACCTATCCCGACGGCTTCCCCCAGGATGTCCTGGACGCCTTCACCCAGGCCACGGGCCGGGGCGTCCTGTGCAACAAGCCCTATTCCGGCACGGAGGTCATCAAGGACTACGGCGAGGAGCACCTGAAAACAGGCAAGCTCATCGTCTATACCTCCGCCGACTCCGTGTTCCAGATCGCGGCCCACGAGTCCCTGGTGCCGCCGGAGCAGCTGTATGAATACTGCCGCGCCGCCCGGAAGATTCTCCAGGGCGAGCACGGCGTGGGCCGGGTCATCGCCAGACCCTTTGAAGGGGCATGGCCCTTTAAACGCACCACCAACCGCCACGACTTCTCCCTGATTCCGCCCCGGACCATGCTCAACGCCATCTCCGAATCTGGCCAGCAGGTCATCAGCGTGGGCAAAATCTCCGACATCTTCGCCGGTTCCGGCGTCACCGAGTCCAACCCCACCCGTGGCAACACCGACGGCTTAAAGAAAACCCTGGCCCTGGCGGACCGGGATTTCCGGGGTCTGTGCTTCGTGAACCTGGTGGATTTCGACATGCTCTACGGTCACCGGCAGGACCCGGACGGCTACGCCCAGGCCCTGGCGGAATTCGACCGTTGGCTGCCGTCCTTTATGGAGAAGATGGGCCCCGACGACCTGGTGATGATCACCGCCGACCACGGCTGCGACCCCTGCGACCAGTCCACGGACCACACCCGGGAATATGTGCCCCTGTTGATCCTGGGCCAGCAGGTACGGCCCGTGAACCTCCACACCCGTTCCACCTTCTCCGACGTGGCCGCCACGGTCTCCGAGCTGCTGGGCGTGGAATACGAGACGGAGGGAACCAGCTTCGCCAAGGATATTTTGAAGTAACGTATGTACCCTCGTGCCCCCATTCAGGGAAAATGAATAGTGAAAAATGAATGATGAATCATTCATTATTCATTATATTTCGGCCCCCTCAAAGGGAGCACGAGTGTACTCAGAAAAAGGAGGGAATCCCATGACTCCGGAAGCGCTGCTCGATCTTGCCAGGGAGGCCATGATGAAAGCCTATGCGCCCTATTCCGGCTTTTTCGTCGGCGCGGCCCTTTTGACCAAGTCCGGCAAGGTCTACCAGGGCTGCAACATTGAAAACGCCGCCCATACGCCCACCTGCTGCGCCGAGCGGACGGCCTTTTTCAAAGCCGTCTCCGAGGGCGAACGGGAATTCCGGGCCATCGCCGTGGTGGGCGGCAAGGGCGGAAACATCACAGGCCTGTTCCCGCCCTGCGGCGTCTGCCGTCAGGTGATGATGGAATTCTGCCAGCCGGACTTTCTCATTTACATGGGAAAAGAAAACGGCGGCTATGAGGCCGTGCCCCTGGAGAAACTTCTCCCTTATGGCTTTTCCAGCGGTAAATGCATGCAATAATTTCATCAAAAATGACGAAATATGCGGCAAACTCTTGATTTTTCCTCAGCTTTGTGCGACAATAAAGCAACCGGCTGATACAGCCGTATTTCTCACTGTAATCTATTTTTTGGAGGAATGAAAATGAAAAAAATCATCGCATTGCTTCTGGCGCTTGTGATGGTCCTGGGCCTGGTTGCCTGCGCCAGCAGCACCACCGAGACCAAGGAGCCGGAAACCACCGAGACCCCTGCGCCCGCTGAGACCGAAACCGAAGCTCCCGCTGAAGAGCCCGCCGAGACTCCCGCCGAAGAGCCCGCTGAAGAGCCCGCCGCTGACAACGCGCCCGTGAAGGTCGCTCTGATCACTGACGTGGGCACCATCGACGACGAGTCCTTCAACCAGGCAACCTGGCAGGGCGTGGAGGAGTACTGCACCGCCAACGGCGTGGAGTACAACTACTATCAGCCCGTGGAAGGCTCTGACGACGCCCGTATGAGCTCCATTATCACCGCTGTCGGCGACGGCTACAACGTCATCGTCATGCCCGGCTTCCTGTTCGGCGCCATTCTGGGCCAGGCCCAGGATCTGTTCCCCGAGGTCTACTTCATCGCCATCGACGTCTCTGAGGGCGACCTGGGCGGCGCGACCGTCGCTTCCAACACCGTCTGTGTGACCTTCGCCGAAGAGCAGGCCGGTTACCTGGCCGGTTACGCCGTGGTCAAGGACGGCTACACCAGACTGGGCTTCCTGGGCGGCATCGCTGTTCCCGCCGTTATCCGCTATGGTTACGGCTTCATCCAGGGCGCCGAGGCGGCTGCCGCGGAGCTGAACACCGAAGTGGAAATCAAGTACACCTACGGCGGCACCTTCTCCACCGATCCCGCTGTCACCGCCAAGATGGAAGGCTGGTATGCTGACGGCACCGAGATCGTCTTCGCCTGCGGCGGCGGCATCTACGGCTCCGCCCTGGAAGCTGCTCTGCAGTACAACGGCATGCTGGTTGGTGTTGACGTGGATCAGCACTACATCGGCGAGGCTGAGAACTATGCCTACAACCCCTTCGTCACCTCCGCTATGAAGGGCCTGCAGCAGACCACCGTCGACATCCTGGCTGACCTGTTCAACGGCGAGTTCGGCAAATACGGCGGCAAGGTCATGAACATGTCCCTGACCGAGGGCGACTATGTGGGCCTGCCCACCGCTGAGGCTTCCTGGTGCTTCCAGAGCTTCACCATGGATGAGTATCAGGCGGTTGTGGACGCCATCAAGGCCGGCTCCGTGGTTGTCTCCAACGACACCGAGAACCTGCCCGAGACCAGCTTTGTGACGGTCAACGTCATCGAGTAATCTCTCTCAAAGCATTTGAAAGGTCCCTCCGTTCCGGCGGAGGGGCCTTTCTTGGAAAGGACAGAATATGGACGAACAATTGGCAATGGAATACCTGCAAAGGGAGCCGGTGCGGAACATCAGCATGATCGAGCCTCTGCGGCTGGGCCGGGCCTCCGTGACGGCCCGGACGGAAAAGGGCGTGCTGCTGCAAATGATGGACATCACCATGGTGGCGGCGGACTCGGTGGCAGAAGCCCTGGCACTGCTGGAGGCCCGGCCCAATTTTGAGACCCTGAACATTCTGGGCGGCGAGCTGACCGACGGGCTGCTGGAGAAGCTGCCGCTGGAGCTGGAGCTGGGCAGCCGCTGCTGGCAGGCGGCCTATCTGAAGAAGACGCCCCTGCCTGTGGAAGCCGACGTCCGGCGGCTGAATCTGGAATATTTTGACGCGGTGCTGGAGGGCTACAGCCTGTTCCACGATCCGGACTATATTGCGGACCGGTTGAAGGCCGGGGTGGTCTACGGCGCGTTTGTAGACGGCGAGCTGGCCGGCTTCATCGGCGAGCACAACGAGGGCAGCATGGGCATGCTGGAGGTGTTCCCGGCCTACCGCCGCCGGGGTCTGGCCGTGGCCCTGGAGAGCTTCCAGATCAACCGCTACTTATCCGAAGGCCGGGTCCCCTTCGACCAGGTCATCGTCGGAAATGAAAAATCCCTCGGCCTTCAAAGAAAGCTGGGGATGGAGGTGTCGGAAGACACCATGGCCTGGGCGCACAGGAAGGCAATGGACAATTGACAATGGTCAAGGAAGGTAGGACGGATTTCCAATAAACACTGCGCGCTCGTGCCCTGCAGCGGCTTTTCCGGTCCTCCCGGCGGCCCCGCCGTAGGGGCGGCTATCAGCCGCCCGCATGGGGCACGAGGGCGCGTCAGTTTATTCCTTCAATGCCGCTTCCACAAAGCCCCGGAACAATGGGTGGGCTTTGTTGGGGCGGCTTTTGAATTCGGGGTGGAATTGGGCGCCCACGAACCAGGGATGGTCCGGCAGCTCCACGATCTCCACCAGTCTTCCGTCGGGGCTGAGGCCCGCCAGCAGCATGCCGCGGACGGCCAGCGCCTCCCGGAAGTCGTTGTTGAACTCATAGCGGTGGCGGTGCCGCTCGGAGATCTCGTGCATGCCATAGAGCTGGTAGGACTTGCTCTCCCGGCTCAGGACGCAGGGGTACTTGCCCAGGCGCATGGTGCCGCCCTTGGCGGTGATGTTCACCTGGTCCGGCATCAGGGCGATGACCGGATGGGCGGTCTGGGGATCGATCTCCGCCGTGTGGGCGTCGGGCCAGCCCACCACATGGCGGGCGAACTCGATGACCGCGATCTGCATGCCCAGGCAGATGCCGAGATAGGGCACCCGGTTCTCCCGGGCGTACTTGGCCGCCACGATCATGCCTTCAATGCCCCGGTCGCCGAAGCCGCCGGGCACCAGAATTCCCTTGCAGTCGCCGAGAATCTCGGCGGCGTTTTCTTCGGTCAGAAGCTCGGAATCCACCCACTTGATGGTCACAATGGCGTCGTTGGCGGTCCCGGCGTGGAACAATGCCTCCACCACGGAGAGGTAGGCGTCGTGGAGCTGGGTGTATTTGCCCACCAATGCGATCTGCACCCGGCGGTGGGCGTTCTTGATCTGCTCCACCATGGCGGTCCACTCGGTCAGGTCCGGCGCCTGGACCTCAAGGCCCAGCTTCTCGCAGACCCGGTCGGCCAGGCCCTCTTTTTCCAGAAGGAGGGGCACCTCGTAGAGGGTGGAGGCGGTGGCGTTCTGAATGACGCAGTCGGCCTCCACGTTGCAGAACAGGGCGATCTTCCGGCGGACATCCTCGGTGATGGGCACGTCGGTGCGGCAGACCAGAATGTCCGGCTGAATGCCCACGGACAGCAGCTCCTTGACCGAGTGTTGGGTGGGCTTGCTCTTCAGCTCGCCGGAGGCTGGGACCTGGACGATCAGGGGCACATGGATGGACACCACGTCCTTGCGGCCCTTTTCGCAGATGACCTGCCGGATGGCCTCCAGGTAGGGCTGGCTTTCGATGTCGCCGACGGTGCCGCCGATCTCGGAGATGCGGGATTTGATTTCGTCGGTGATGTGGGGGATGATCTGGACCGTGCCGCCCAGGTAGCCGCCCTGGCGCTCCCGGTTGAGGACGTTCCAGTAGACCTTGCCGGAGGACACGGAGGAATTGCCGGTGAGGCTCTCGTCCACGAAGCGTTCATAGTGGCCCAGGTCCAGGTCGGTCTCGGCCCCGTCGTCGGTGACGAAGACCTCGCCGTGCTGATAGGGGCTCATGGTGCCCGGGTCCACGTTGAGATAGGGATCAAATTTCTGATTGCGGACCTTGAGGCCCCGCTGCTTCAAAAGCCGCCCCAAGGACGCGGCGCAGATGCCCTTACCCAGGCCCGACACCACGCCGCCGGTGATGAAGATGTATTTCATATGTGCTGTCTCCCCACTGAAAGAATTTATTTAATGAAAATTGAAATTGTCCCGAAGGGACACCACAATCATTCATTCTTCCATATTCATTATATTGGCCCCTACGAAGGGAACCAAAGATGCGCCGCAAACCACTCGTGCCCCCTGAAAAGGGGGCACGAGGGATTTCTATGAACTTACACAGAGAACATGAGATCGTAGTAGGTCGGGAAGGGCCAGTAGTCGGAGGCCACCAGGGTCTCCAGATGGTCGATGATGCCGCGGACCTTGTTCATGCCGGCAAAGACCACGTCATGATAATATTTCAGCAGCTCCTCGCCGGAGGCGTTGGCCGGGACCGTGTTGATGGCGGTCTTCAATTCGGCGCAGCTCTCCAGCAGGTCGTTGTTCAGATGGCTGATGCTCTCGGCCAGGGCCTCCTCCACGCGGCAGGTGACGCCGGGCAGAGCCTCCCGCTTGGTCAGAATGCTCTGGCACAGGTCGGCGGAGTACTGGGAGGCGGCGTTGAGAATCTGATGCTGGACCATATCCACCAGGGTCTGGGCCTCGATGTGGATGACCTTGCAGTAGTTCTCCATATGGATCTCATGGCGGGCCATCATTTCGCCCTCGGTGAACACGCCGTGGCTGGTGAACAGCTGGACGTTCTTGGGCAGGATGAAGGCGGGCAGGGCCTCGGCGGAGCTTTTCAGGTTGGCGAGACCGCGGCGTTCGGCTTCCTCCACCCAGCTCTGGTCGTAGCCGTTGCCGTTGAAGATGATGCGCTTGTGGTCGCGGAGGACCTGCTTGATCAGGTTGTGCAGGTCGCCCTGGAAGTCGTGGGAGCCCTCCAGACGGTCGGCGAACCACTTGAGCTCTTCGGCCATGATGGTGTTGAGGGCGATGTTGGGACCGGAGATGGACTGGCTGGAGCCCAGGCTGCGGAACTCGAACTTGTTGCCGGTGAAGGCCAGGGGAGAGGTGCGGTTGCGGTCGGTGGTGTCCTGGGGAATGTGGGGCAGGACGTCCACGCCGATCTGCAGGGTGCGCTTGTTCACGTCCACATAGTCGGTGCCTTCGGTGATGTGGTCGATGATACTTTGCAGCTCGTCGCCCAGGAAGATGGACAGGATGGCGGGAGGCGCTTCGTTGGCGCCCAGGCGGTGATCGTTGCCCGCAAAGGCCACGGTGGAGCGCAGCAGCTCCTGATACTCATCCACGCCCTTGACGAAGGCTGCCAGGAACAGCAGGAACTGGGCGTTCTGGCTGGGGGTCTTGCCGGGGGCAAACAGGTTCTTGCCGG
>CAMEIU010000045.1 GCA_945918815.1 uncultured Clostridia bacterium | reverse complement strand
AAACTTGTAACTCTGTCGCATTTTTCACGGTCTCACATCATTGACAAACGAACAGGATGAGTGCGGAAAATCTGAAATCTCCCTTGTCAAGACGTCTGTTTCATGATAAAATAATCCAGTTTGAGACAAAATCTAGTTTGGAGGGGAACGCCGGTGTAAGCCAGGTTGCTTTCTTGGAACACAATTGATTCATATTGGAGGAAACAGCTTTGTCTACCTTACGAGAAGAAATCAGCCGGCGGCGGACCTTTGCCATTATTTCCCACCCGGACGCCGGTAAAACCACCCTGACCGAAAAATTCCTGCTCTACGGCGGGGCCATCGCCCAGGCCGGCGCGGTCAAGGGCAAAAAGAACAGCCGGGCTGCCGTGTCCGACTGGATGGAAATTGAAAAGCAGCGCGGCATCTCCGTCACGTCGTCGGTCATGCAGTTCCAGTACGAGGGCTACTGCATCAACATTCTGGACACCCCCGGCCACCAGGATTTCTCCGAGGACACCTACCGGACCCTCATGGCCGCCGACTCCGCCGTCATGGTCATCGACGGCGCCAAGGGCGTGGAGCCCCAGACCCGGAAGCTGTTCAAGGTCTGCGCCATGCGGCACATTCCCATTTTCACGTTCATCAACAAAATGGACCGGGAGTCCAAGGACCCCTTCGACCTGCTGGACGAGCTGGAGCGGGAGCTGGGCATTGAGACCTACGCCTGCAACTGGCCCATCGGCTCCGGCAAGGAGTTTCAGGGCGTCTACGACCGGGAGCACGGCCAGATTCTGTTCTTCTCCGGCGTGTCCGGCAAAAACCGGGCCGGGAAGATGGAGATCGAGCTGGACGATCCGAGAGTGGGCGAGATCATCGGAGACCGCCGCCACCGGCAGCTCATGGAGGACGTGGAGCTTCTGGGCGCGGGCCGGGAGTTCGACATGGACGAGGTCCGAAACGGAACCCTGTCTCCCGTGTTCTTCGGCTCGGCCCTGACCAACTTCGGCGTGGAGCCGTTTTTGGAGGAATTCCTGCGCATGACCCCGCCGCCCCTGGCCCGGGAGGCCGACTGCGGCGTCATCGACACCTTCGGCGAGGATTTCTCCGCCTTCGTGTTCAAAATTCAGGCCAACATGAACAAGGCCCACCGGGACCGGCTGGCCTTTATGCGCATCTGCTCCGGCAAGTATGAGCGGGACAGCGAAGTCTACCACGTCCAGGGCAACAAGAAAATGCGCCTGAGCCAGCCCCAGCAGCTCATGGCCCAGGAGCGGGAGATCATTGACGAGGCCTACGCCGGGGACATCATCGGCGTCTTCGATCCCGGCATTTTCTCCATTGGCGACACCATCTGCATGCCCGGCAAGAAGTTCCGTTTCGCCGGCATTCCCACCTTCGCCCCGGAGCATTTCGCCCGGGTCAGCCCCAGAGACACCATGAAGCGGAAGCAGTTCATCAAGGGCACAGAGCAGATCGCCCAGGAGGGCGCGATTCAGATCTTCAAGGTCCCCAACACCGGCATGGAAGAGGTCATCGTCGGCGTCGTTGGCACCCTGCAGTTCGACGTATTCCAGTACCGGATGAAGTCCGAGTACGGCGTGGACCTGCGTATGGACGGCCTGCCCTATGAGCAGCTCCGGTTCATCGTGGAGAGCCCCGTGGCCGACCTGAAGGACCTGAGCCTCTCCTCCGACGCGGAGCTTCTGGAAGACTACCGCGGCCACAGCCTCCTGGTCTTCTCCAGCCTCTGGTCCATCGACTTCACCATCCGGAAGAACCCGGGACTGGTGCTGTCGGAGACCTTGGAAAGATAAAAAGAGCCCGGACCTTCATAAAGGGTCCGGGCTGTTTTGATTCATGGCAGAGCATTGTAGGGCGCGGCGACCCGACGCGCCGTGGGGCAGCCGGTTACAGGACGCAGGTGCATCCAATCGGCACGTCCAGTGGCCGTGCCCTACAGTGTACTGCGGTGCAATGACCGGTGTAATTGCTTTTCCGATCCTCCATGTGGGCGTCTGATAGCCGCCCCTACAGGGGGGCATGAGGGGGTGCGTTTAAAACGCCCAGGTGCCGTCCTTGAAGATCTGCACGGTCTTTCCGTCGCGGCAGTGGGCCAGGATTTCCAGGTCGGGGGTGCCGATCATGAAGTCCTCGTGGATCATGGAGTCGTTGACGCCCAGGGTGCGGCATTCCTCCAGGGTCTTGTTGTGGTGGTCCTCGATGGTGTCGGGGAAGCCCATGCCCAGGGCCAGGTGGCAGCAGGCGTTCTCGTCGAACAGGGTGTTGTAGAACAGCAGGCCGGTCTGGTTGATGGGGCTGTCGTAGGGTACCAGGGCGCATTCGCCCAGGTACCGGGCGCCCTCGTCCATGTTGATCATCTTTTGCAGCAGCTCGTCGCCCTTCTCCGCGTGGGCCTCCACCACCTTGCCGCCCTCAAACCGGAACCAGAAGTCCTCGATCAGCTGGCCCTGGTAGCTCAGGGGCTTGGAGGAGTAGACAATGCCCTCGGCCTCGCCCTTCTTGGGGGAGATGAAGCATTCCTCCGTGGGAATGTTGGGGTTGAAGAACACGCCGGACTGGGTGATCTCGCCGCCGCCGCAGAACCGGGCTTCGGGGATCATGCCCACGGTCAGGTGGGTGCCGTTGGAGGCGCGGTATTCCAGGGTCTCAATGCCCAGGCCGTTGAGGTAGTCGCAGCGGCCGGCCAGATTCCGGTTGTGGGCCTCCCAGGCGGCGATGGGATCGGTGTCCACACGGCTGGTGGAGAGAATGGCCTCCCACAGCTTCTCCATGGCCCGGCCCTTGGGCTCGCCGGGGAACACCTTCTTGGCCCAGGCCGCGCCGGGCACGGCGGCGATGCACCACTGATGCTTGCCCTCGATTTTGTCCCGGTAGGGCTTGACGATGGGGTAGCGGGCCTGCTGGCCCTTGGCCATCTTCTCCATGTTCATGCCCTTGAGGCCGTCCGGGTCCTCTGAGGTCAGGTACAGGCGGCAGGGGAAACGGTCCGCCATATACTGGAGCTTGGCTTCCTCAAAGGGCTCCACGGTGGAGAGGGATTTGACGCTGCGGTGGCGCACATGGAGCTTTTCCAGGGGCTGATAGCTGAAATCCACAAACACCTTCCGGGCCCCGGCTTTGTACAATTCGTCCACGACCATGGCCACGAATTCCGGCTGGTCCAGGTCCGCGTTCAGGAACACGTCCTGGCCCTTCTGCACATGACAGCCCACCCGGGCAATGAGCCTGGCGTAGCTGCGAAGTCTAGTTTTCTGCATGGTATGCATCCTCCTTTGTGATTTCCTATGATATCAGAGATTGGACAGAAAAGCAAGGTTATGGTATCATAGAGAAAACGGATGGAACGGAGGGACACCGATGAAAAAGTGGATCTGCCTGTGTTTGTGCCTGCTGCTGCTCCTGCCCGGCTGCGGCCGGGCGAAGGCCCCGGTCTCTGACCGGCCCTATGATCTGGAAATTGAATACGGTGACAGCGGCGTGGCGGCCATGACCGGGGCCTATACCTGGAACTGGATGGAGGGAGAGACCGTCCAGGGCGCTGCCGCCTCGGCTGCGGACCCGCTGTCCATGCTCCAGGACATTCCCTATGTCAACGAGAGCAAGGCCGGGGAGATGAAGCTGCTGTTTTCCAAGTCGCCGGATTCCCTCTCGGTCCAGTACCGGACCAGCGCCGACGGCTACCAGAGCGTCCACTCCCTGAAAATCGAGGGGACCAGCCTGCCCGCCCCCACCGGCGGAGACAGCTACCTCTTCCTGATCAACGCCGTCTGGGAACAGACCGAAAAGGCCGCCTGCTGGGGCGAGAGCGCCTATTATTTCCGCTATCTGCCCGCCGGCAGCGCCGGGGAGTCGGAGGACCTGTCCCTGTACCGGCTGCTGCAATTGGAGGCCTCGGACCTGTTTGCCGTGGAGGCAATCAACCATGGGACCGGCGAACAGAAGACCTGCCGCTCCGTGGCGGACAAGGAGACCGTTCTGGACTTTTTGAAGGAGAATCTATCCACGGATTTCATCCAGACCCAGGTGGCCACGGTGGAGTCGGACTTTGTGCTGCGCCTGGTGTGTACCGACGGCACGCAGCTGACCCTGGGCTACGGGTCCACCGGCGGCCGGGCCTGGATTTTGCTGGGCGGCGTGCCCTATGAGGCGGAGCCCATGGACCTGAACGCCCTGTGGTCCGGCCTGAAAGCCGAGGCCGTCGCCCAGTCTGCGGAAGCCCCGGGGGAGTACCTGCAAACCTCCGAGGACTTCCCCGGCGGGGACTGGGGAGCGGACTTCGCCTACGGCTACCTCCGGGACCTGGAGGATTCCGTGGCATATGACGAGATGTTCTGGATCGAGGACGGGGACGAGGCCAACGGCTACCGGCTGGAGACCGGCGATCCGGGGAAGGTTCTGTCCCTGGCTTCGGACTGCCAGTTCTGGATCCTGGAGGGCCACTTTGCGCCCTACTGCCAGGTGACAAAGGAGACCCTCCTGCAATGGTCCCGGACCGCCGGCTGGGACGTGCTGTTCCGGCTGTACCAAAAGGACGGCCAGATCATCGCCATCTGCGAGCAGTACCAGCCGTAACGGAGCCGACCCTTGTGCCCCATGCGGGCGGCTCCCCCAGAGGTGCATCATCCGTCCCTGCGGTGGTGGTCGAGACCCTGACGGGCGGCATATATGCGTCCCGAAAGAACCGCCCCTACGGCTTTGCATGGTCGTGGGTAGCGGACCGCATCACACAAAGACCGCACAGCCTTGGCTGTGCGGTCTTTGCTTGAGAGAGAAAAGAGAGAGGAGAAAAAAAGAAAGGAAGGTTTGAGAGATTGTCTATATGAAAC
This sequence comes from uncultured Clostridia bacterium, assembly GCA_945918815.1. GTDB lineage: Bacteria > Bacillota > Clostridia > Oscillospirales > Oscillospiraceae > Avoscillospira. The sequence continues at coordinate 8,368 of CAMEIU010000045.1, read as the reverse complement.
AGGAGGAGTTTTATTTTGCGTTCCATATCAACTCCTGATGGCATTATATTACACGATCTCTCAGGAAAATTCTTGAACGGCTGGTAACAAAATCTGAAACAAATCTTGAAAAAACTGTGAATGATTTGTGGACGAGCTCAGCTGCCCAGCATGACGTGGACGTAATAGTTGTAGATCATGCGGGCCATTTCGTAGCGGCTCATGGTGTTGTAGCTGTAGTCCAGGAGGCTCAGCAGCTTGCCGTTGCTGCCGCGGAGGATCAGATTTCCGTAGCACCAGTACAGGGCCCGCACTTCTTCGGCGGTCAGGGTGGGATAGGCCGCAACCAGCTCCTGGAGGTAGTTTTCGTCCTCCACGGCGTCGCTGTAGCCCATGGTCTTGGCGTAGCGCAGGATGGTCACGGCGGCGTCCTTCCGGCGGATGCTGCTGTAGGAGGACAGGCTCTGGGGCGAGACGTTCAGCAGATTCTTGGACACGCCCCACTTGATGGCGTCCAGGAAGCGGCCTGTGATGGGTCCCTGGCTGCCCCAGTCGATCCAGACGTTGCTCACCACGGGATTGCCCTCCATGCGGTAGAGCACGTCCAGGAACTCGGCGTAGGAGCCCGTGGCGTCGTAGCCGAACTTGGACTCGGAGGCCGGATCCATATAGCCGTTTTTCCACAGGAAGCGGACGCAGTCGGTGCTGATGCCCTCGGGAATGTCGGTGAAGGGCAGGGGCGCTTCGGTCTCGTCCTTCTGAACCGGAGAATGGCCGTCGGGGAAGGCGTGGGCGTAGTAGTCGTAGTTCAGCACATCCAGGGACACCCGGAACTGATTCTGAATGAGATTCTGCCGCCGGGTCAGGTCTTCCTCGTCCACGGTGTAGCCCTCGGTGAACACCCGCACCTGGCCCGTGGCGGCGTCAAAGCCGTAGTCCTTGGTGACGAAGCTCTGGTCCGACAGGACAGCCATCTGGTTGGCCCCCTGGGACAGCACGTCCCGGCCCGCCAGCAGGCGGGAGTCGTATTCCAGGCCGAAGAGGTTCAGAAGGGTGGGCAGAATGTCCACGGTGCTGCAATAGGTGTCCACATGGACCGGCTCCATGTCCGGCACATAGCAGATAAAGCTGTTGCGGAATTTCTCAAAGATCGTGTCGATCTCCCGCCCGGCCAGCTCGTTGTATTCCTCCGCCGTCAGGCCGTAGGGATAGTGGTCGTTGGTCAGCACGATGACGGTCTTGTCCGCCACCCCGGCCTCCTCCAGCCGGTCCAGCAGGTACTCCAATGCGTATTCCAGCTCCTGGTTGCAGGCGATAAAGGCCTTGACGGTGTCGGAGTAGGGCAGGCCGTCGGTCATGGCCTTGTTTTTCTTGCTCATGGGGTTCTCCCAGTCGTACTGGTAGTGGCCGGAGAAGGTCATGTAGTAGGCGTGGAAGGGCTCGCCGTTTGCCAGATAGTCGTCCACCGAGGCCTCCATCATCTCCAAATCCGAGGAAGGCCAGTTGACCTCGATGTCCAGGCCCTCGCCCGCCGACTGGAAGATGTAGCCCATGTTGGGATGGGTGTCGTTGCGGGAGTAGTATTCGCCGGAGTAGTTGTGGTAGGCCCAGGCCTGGACCCCCAGGTTGGAGAACTCGTTGCCCAGGCAGAAGGGCAGATAGTTGGACTGGGAGGCGAAGAAGCTGGCGGCGGTCTTGCTGCGGGACATGTCGGGATAGTTGCCCATGCAGAAGGTGTACTCGCCGTTGGTGGTGTTGCTGCCGTAGGTGCCGAAGTAGTTTTCAAACACGAAGCCGCCGGTGGCCAGCTTGTACAAGGCCGGGGTCCGTTCCTCGTCGATGAGCAGGTTGGAGAAGGACTCGGCGCAGATGGTGATGAGGTTGTAGCCCTCCAGCAGGCCGGTATATTCGTTTTTCTCCGTGGGAGACACGGTGGAGAAATACTGATCCAGCTTTTGCAGGTACTCGTTGTCGGTGCTCCGGGCCAGGGCGTCAAAGTCCAGGTCCAGCATGTTGTATTCCACTTCCGGCTCCAGCTCCACCGGTTCCTCCTGGACGGGGGTGTAAGCCGCCGGGGCCTCGGTCTCCGTGGCCTTGGGGAAGAGCATGTATTTGAGCTCCAGCCTGGTGGTGGACAGGAGGCCGATGTTGTTGACGCTGATTTCCGTCACCGTGTCCCGGCTGGTGTAGAGGCCGTAGACGGAGTAGGCGCTCCGGCCGCCCAGGGCCATGACGCCCACGGCGCCGAAGTGCAGGGCGAAGAACACGACCACCCCCGCCACGGACCAGTACCACCGGAAATGGGGAACCTGCACCTTTTTCAGGCACACCAGCACGATGGTCAGGACCATGGGCAGAAGCATGGTGAGAATCTTCGGCGCGATCTTCCACATGCCGTAGAGCAGCTGCCGGAAGAAATTGGTCACCGCCGCCGCCCCGGTGAAGAGCTGCATGATGGACATGAACTCGCCGAAGATGGAGTTGTAGACCAGCTGAATCTCAAAATAGAAATTCAGCAGTCCGATGAGCACGCAGAACACCGGCCCGCAGACCCGCCCGGGCAGGCAGGTGCAGACGGCAAAAATGAAAACCCCGGCGCAGACGGCGAAGAGAATCGGATACACGATCCGGCTGCCGATTTGCCCGTAAATAAAGAAATGGAGGGCCAGCTCCAGATATACCGGCGATAAAATCGCCAATCCGGCCGCCGCCCAATTGGAGGGTTTCATGGTTTGACGCTTCATGGAATCTCATACCCCGTTTGTAAATTCGATGTGAACCAACGTAAATTCTAGCACATACCACATTTTTTTGCAACATTCGACAAGGATAAATTCAAAGATTTGTGCGATATTCGGACTTGACAGGATTCGCCGGGCGACCGCAAGGGTCGCCCCTACGGCTGTATCTACAACATCCGCCGTAGGGGCGGCCCTTGCGGCCGCCCGTTGGAATTGCGCGAAATCATTTGCTGTGTCCCATTTATCGGACAGCCGGTGTGCTACAATCAGATCGACAACCCGTATAAAGGAGCGATTTTGATGGTGGACAGCATTTTGGAAGGCCTCAATCCGGCCCAGCGGGCGGCGGTGGAGGCCACGGAGGGACAGATTCGCGTGGTGGCCGGGGCCGGTTCAGCCAAGACCAAGCCCTTGACCCGCCGGTATCTCTATCTGGTGGAGGCCCTGGGCATCTCCACGGCCAGCATCCTCTGCGTCACCTTCACCAACAAGGCGGCGGCGGAGATGAAAAAGCGCATCCGCCGGACCCTGCCGGACCGGGATCTTGGCTATATCACCACCTTCCACGGCTTCTGTGTGAACCTTCTCAAGGAGGACTGCCACGTGGCCCAGTATCCCTCTACGTTCATCATCCTGGACGAGGAGGACAAGGCGGCCATTCTGAAAACCGTCTTTGAGGATCTGCACATCACCTCCCGGGAGATGACCGTCAAGGAGGCCATTGACTACATCGGCTGGCGCAAGGGCGGGAGGGGCTATGTCAAGACCCTCATCGACATGGACCTGGAGCGGCTCAAAAAGCTGGAGGACACGGCCTCCACCCTGAAAGACAAGGTCCTCTACCGCTACTTCTACGAGCAGCGCAAGTGCTACGGCCTGGACTTTGACGACATCATCTACTTCGCCCTCTATGTGCTCAAGCAGGACCAGAATGTGCGGGAGAAGTGGCAGCGAAGGATGGAGTACGTCATGGTGGACGAGTTCCAGGACATCGACAAGGACCTCTATGAGCTGGCGGAGATTCTCTCTGGCCACCACAAGAATCTGTTCGTGGTGGGGGACCCGGACCAGACCATCTACACCTGGCGGGGGGCCGACGTGAACTTCATTCTGGAATTTGAGAGCAAGCACCCCGGGGCCCAGACCATCCTGCTGGACACCAACTACCGCTCCACGCCGCCCATCCTCTCCGCCTCCAACGCCCTCATCGCCCACAACCGGCAGAGGATGGAGAAGAAGCTGATACCGTTCCGCGACGGCGTGCGGAAGCCTCTCTATTTCCATGCCAAGACCCAGCAGGCCGAGGCCGGCTGGATGGCGGCGGAGGTCAAACGGCTGGCCGCCCAGGGAACGCCTCTGAACCGGATCGCCGTCCTCTACCGGGCCCACCATGTGTCCCGCGCCATTGAGGAGGCCTTCATCCGGGAGAAGATCCCCTATGTACTCTACTCCGGCGTGGAGTTCTACAAGCGGAAGGAGATCAAGGACGTTTTGTGTTACCTGCGCATGGTGGCCTCCGGCGACGACATGGCCTTCCTCCGCACGGTCAATGAGCCAAGGCGGGGCGTGGGCCGGACCCGGATTTCCTTTCTCAAGGACTACGCCGCCATGCGGAATCTGACCCTCTATGAGGCCCTGCTGGAAAACCTGGACACGGACCTGTTCCGCAAGAGCCGGGCCGTGGAGTATGCCCGGATGATTGAGAAGTACAAGGCCATCTATCAGAGCATGGATCTGACGGACCTGCTGGCTGGGATGTTGTCGGATTCCGGCTACGAGGCCATGCTGCGCCTCTCTGGCGAGGAGGACCGGCTGGACAACCTGGCGGAATTGAAGCAGGCCATCTACGACTACGAAGCCAAGGCCGGAGAGCTGGTGACCTTGGAGGGCTATCTGGCCCACGCGGCCCTGTTCACCAATATGGACACGGTGGAAAAGGCGGCCGCCGCCAAGCTCATGACGGTCCACGCCGCCAAGGGCCTGGAATTCCCAGTGGTGTTCCTCTGCGGCCTTTCCGAGGGCGTTTTCCCCACCAAGCGGGCCAACACCCGGGAGAAGCTGGAGGAGGAACGGCGGCTGTGCTATGTGGCCTTTACCCGGGCCGAAGACCGGCTGTACCTGTCCGACGCGGCGGGCCGCAACTACGACGGCACCAGCCGCTGCCCGTCCCGGTTCCTGTTCAACGCAGGCGTGGAGAATGTGGACTATGTGGAACCCCTGGACCCGGCCCTTATGGAGGAGGCCAAGCGGCAGATTTCCAAAACCGAGGATCTGGAGCCGGGCAAAAAAGACCCCTTCGCCCCCAACACCCGGGTCTGCCATCCAATTTTCGGCCCAGGCACGGTGTTGATGCCCGGCGAAGGCGGAATCATCGTGCAGTTTGACAAGATGGTGACCCCCAGGACCATCGCGGCGGGCATCTTGGAAGCGGTTTGAAATCCAATGAAAGACCCTTGTGTCCTATGCGGGCGGCTGATAGCCGCCCCTACAGGGGGGTACCGATAAACGTACTGGCGCGGCAGCGCCCAAGGCTTCCCCTTGAGGGGAACCTGTCGAGCAAAGCGAGACTGATGAGGTGTGCGGGACAATGTTTTGTTTTGCGGAAACTTCCGGCGAATTCGCAGCCCTGCGCCACCTCATCCGGCGCTTTGTGCCACCTGAAGGTGAATTGCCCCGAAGGGGCAAGAGAAGCCACCCTGGGGTGTCCCCTCAAGGGGAAGGCTTTCTGGCCTTCTCCATAAAAAACTGCCCGGGATCGTTTCATCCCGGGCTGGCGGTTATTCGTCCTTTGGCTTCGGTACCAGAATCGGTCCCTGTTCCGCTTCGATTTTTTGAATGTGCTGCAAGAGAACAAATTCAATGTAGTTCGTCATGGAGCGATATTCTCTGGTTGCCAGAACACCGATTTTGTCAAAGATCTCATCGTCCATACGCAAGGTAAACACTCGTTTCAGAGTTGGCATGGCAATACCTCCCTGTCTTTTTACTCCATGGTATTGCCGTGAAAAAAATATTTATGCAATCTCTTGACAGCTAAGTGACATCAATTTATAGTCTAAGTGGAGGTGAATGCCATGCAAGAGACAGAAAAGAACCTGGAATTATATCAGAAGCTCTATCACAAGCTGTTCAACGCCGTCACCGACGCTTTGGCGCAGATGGACCGCGGGGCGTTCCTGCGGGCGGGGGAGCTTTTGAAGCAGGCCCAGATGGAGGCGGAAGAGCTGTATATCCAGGGAATTTCGTGATTTTTTGGTTGACGCGCCGCGGTTTGTATTGTAAGATATTAAATTGAGAAATTACCGTTCTTACGATACTTTTTGAGGTGATACACTATGCATTGGTCGGAAAAAATCGCGGCAGAGGTCATCCGCAAGAATCCCGACAAGGAAGAATATGTCTGCGCCGCGGGCATCAGCCCCTCCGGCACCGTCCACATCGGCAACTTCCGGGATGTGGCCACCAGCTATTTTGTGGCCAAGTCCATTCAGAAAATGGGCAAAAAGGCCCGGCTGCTGATCAGCTGGGACGAGTTTGACCGGCTGCGGAAAATTCCCGCCAACGTGGCCGCCGTGGACGGCGACATGGAAAAATATATCGGCTGCCCCTATGTGGACGTGCCGAATCCCTTTGACGACAAGGACATCCATCCCAACTTCGCCATCCACGGGGAGAAGGAATTCGAGGAAGCCATCGCCCCCTTCGGCATGGAGATCGACTGGCGGTATCAGGCGAGCATGTACCGCTCCGGCAAGTATGTGAACCACATTCTGACGGCCCTGGAGAAGCGCGGCGAGATCTTCGACATTCTTGACAGCTTCCGCACCCAGGAGGCCCAGCCCGGCGAGCGGGAGGCCTACTATCCCGTGTCCATCTACTGCCCCTGCTGCAAGCGGGACACCACCAAGATCGTGAGCCTCTCCGAGGACTGCCATGTGGCCCACTACAAGTGCGCCTGCGGCCACGAGGGCGACTTCGACTTCACCAAGGATTTCAACTGCAAGCTGGCCTGGAAGGTGGACTGGCCCATGCGCTGGCTCTACGAGGGCGTGGACTTCGAGCCCGGCGGCAAGGACCACGCTTCCCCCACCGGCAGCTACGCCACCTCCAAGGTCATCGCCAAGAAGATTTTCAACTGTGAGCCGCCGGTGTTCCAGGGCTACGAGTTCATCGGCCTCCGGGGCGCCACGGGCAAGATGTCCAGCTCCAGCGGCCTGAACCTGTCCCCGTCCCAGATGCTCAAGCTCTACCAGCCGGAGGTCATGCTCTGGCTCTACGCCAAGACCGAGCCCACCCGGGCCTTTGACTTCTGCTTTGACGACGGCATCTTGAAGCAGTATTTCGAGTTCGACCGGATGCTGGACGCCTGCCGCAATGGCAAGGCCGACGAGCTGACCCAGTCCATCATGGCTCTCTGCGAGGTGCCCGGCCGCCATGTGAACACGGTGCCCATGAGCCTGCTGGTGCAGATGGGCTCCGTGGTGGACTTCAACGTGCCCATGCTGGAGACGGTCTTTGAGAAGATCGGCACCCCCTACAAGGAGGCCGACTTCGCCGACCGCCTGGAGCGGGCCAAATACTGGCTGGAGCAGTGCGCCCCGGACCAGGTCAACCGTCTGCGCGACGGCCGCAATTGGGAGGTCTATGAGACCCTCAACGACCAGGAGAAGCGGGAGGTGGCCGACCTCCACGCCTATCTCTCCAAGGGCGGCTACACCCTGGACGAGCTGAACACCGCCATCTACGCCATCCCCGCCAAGGCCCGCGGCCTGGAGCCCGGTACCAAGGAGCTGAAAGCGGCCCAGACCGTGTTCTTCAAGAACGTCTACCGGCTGCTCATCGACAAGGAGAAGGGCCCCCGCCTGTACCTGTTCCTCTACGCCATCGAGACCGACCGCTACCTGAAGCTCCTGGATTTCTCCACGCCTATGACCGAGGAAGAGGCTGCCAAGCCGGAAGTGGTGGAAGAAGTGGTGGAGGAAAAGGTCTACGGCGAGCCGGACCCGGTGCAGCCCGTGAAGCCGGAAATCGACATTGATCACTTCTTGACCATGGACCTGCGGGTCTGCAAGGTTATCAAGTGCCAGGAGATCCGCAAGAGCAACAACTGCCTGAAGCTGACCCTGGACGATGGGCTGGGCGAGCGGGTCATCGTGTCCTCCATCAAGCACGACTACAAGCCCGAAGAGCTCATCGGCCGGAAGATCATCGTGGTGGCCAATCTGAAGCCCACCCGCATCACCGGCGTCACTTCCAACGGCATGCTGCTGGCCGGCACCAACAACGCCTGCGGCTGCCAGGTCATCTTCGTCGACGACCGCATCCCCTGCGGCACGCAGATTAAGTAAAAAGCACTTGCCTGATTACAGGCAGTTCCAATTACGCATGTCTCCTTGCGAAACACAATGTCCATTGTAGGGCACGGCCATTGGACGTGCCGCCTGCAGGCAGCTGCATCTTGTACGAAGCTGCCCAACGGCGCGTCGGGTCGCCGCGCCCTACCGTGTGTTTTTCACGGGAATGACATGCGTTTTTTGCATTCCGCAGAGAATCCGGCTTCCACACAAGGATGCGCTCCGAAATCTTCAAAAATTTTGTTTGTTTGTCAATGATGTGAGACCGTGAAAAATGCGACAGAGTTACAAGTT
>CAMEIU010000044.1 GCA_945918815.1 uncultured Clostridia bacterium | reverse complement strand
ATTTTATCGCTTGCTTTCAGAAATTTTGCCACTGCCAGGGCGTTTTCAAAATGGGTGATGATGAGGCCCGTGAAGGTGGCCGACAGCATCAGAAGGAGCAGCCAGGGAATCCGCCGCTTCACCAGCTCCCAGACGCCGGACCGGACATAGGGCTTGTCCGACGGCGAGACACCGGCCATCATCTGCATATCCTCGGTGGCCTCGTCCTCCATGACGTCCATGGCGTCGTCGAAGGTGACGATACCCACCATGCGGCCCTCGTTATCGGTGACGGGCAGCGCCAGGAAATTATATTTGGAGAACATCTGGGCGACCTTTTCCTGGTCGTCGTGGGTGTTGACGGAGATGACGTTCTCCTCCATGATGTCGGCGATGGGCGTGTCGTCGCTGCCGCAGAGCAGAAGCGACTTGACGGACACGGTGCCGATCAGGTGCCGGTCCCGGGTCACATAGCAGGTATAGATGGTCTCCTTGTCCACGCCGGTGCGGCGGATGCGCAGGATGGCTTCCTCCACGGTCATGGCCGGGCGCAGGGACACATATTCGGGCGTCATGATGGAACCGGCGCTGTCTTCGGGATAGCGGAGAATCTCATTGATCTGCTTGCGCATATCCGGGTCCGCCTGGGCCAGGATTCGCTTGACCACGTTGGCGGGCATTTCCTCCACCACGTCGACGGCGTCGTCCACGAACATCTCGTCCAGGACTTCCTTCAGCTCCCGGTCGGAGAAGCCCTGAATCAGCAGCTCCTGCTGCTCCGGGTCCATTTCCACGAAGGCCTCCGCCGCCAGCTCCTTGGGCAGAAGCCGGAACACCAGGGGCAGCTTCCGCTCGTCCAGCTCGTTGAGGATATAGGCCAGGTCCGCCGGATTCATGGTGGCCAGAATATCCCGCAGGGAGTGATACTTTTTCTGCTCCAATAATCGCAGGAGGGTCTTTTCTACAAAGCTGTTCTGGTCATCCATGGCAGTCCCTCCCTGAAAATACAAAAATAGTCTCTATCTTATAGTATTCTTCCGCAAAAGGTTTGTCAATGCGAATCCGCCGGATTATTTTTTCGTTCTCTTTCGTGGGAATCTGTGCTACAATGGTCCCAATCACCAAAAGAAGGAGCGTTCCCATGTCCACCGAAAAGCTCTATTATCTCGATTCCCATCTGACGAAGTTTTCCGCCGTGGTCCTGTCCTGCCAGCCGGGGAAGCACGGCTACGACGTGGTTCTGGACCGGACGGCGTTTTATCCCGAGGGCGGCGGCCAGCCGGGGGACCGGGGCGTCCTGGGCGGCGTCCGGGTCACCGATACCCACGAAGCTGGCGGCCGGATCGTCCACTACTGCGACCGACCCCTGGAGGTTGGCGAACCCGTGGAGGGCGAGATCGACTGGAACCGGCGGTTCGACCTGATGCAGCAGCACAGCGGCGAGCACATTGTCAGCGGCCTGATCCACGCCCGCTTTGGCTACGACAACGTGGGCTTCCACATGGGTCACGATGCCGTGACCATCGACTTCAACGGTCCCATGGAGCCGGAGGCCCTGGCGGAAATCGAGGCCCGGGCCAACGAAGCCGTCTGGCGGAACACGGAGGTGGAAATTCTCTGGCCCACCCAGGAAGAGCTGGCGGCGCTGCCCTACCGGAGCAAAAAGGAGCTGACCGGCCAGGTGCGGATCGTCCGGTTCCCCCATCTGGACCTGTGCGCCTGCTGCGGCACCCACGTCCGGCGCACCGGCGAAATCGGGCTCATCAAGCCGTTCTCCTGCCAGAAGTTCCATGAGGGCGTGCGGATCGAAATGCTCTGCGGGCGGCGGGCTTTGGCCTATCTTTCCGCCGTTCTGGGTCAGAACAAGCAGATCTCCGGCCTGCTCTCGGCCAAGCCTCTGGAGACGGCGGCGGCAGCCATGCGGATGCAGCAGGAACTGAATGAGACCAAATACCGGGCCGGACAGCTGGAGGACCAGCTCTTTTTGCAGAAGGCCGAGGCATTGCGGGGCACGGGAGACGTGCTGCTCTTCGAGGACGGGCTGCGGCCCGACGGCTTGCGCCGTCTGGCGGACGCCGTCGCCAAGACCTGCGGCGGCCGCTGCGCCGTGTTCTCCAAGGTTTCGGACGGCTATCAATACGCCATCGGCCAGGAAAACGGCGACCTGAGAGCCTTTACCAAGGAACTGAACGCTGCCCTCAACGGCCGCGGCGGCGGGAAACCGTTCTTTGTACAGGGCTCCGTGAAGGCAGGCAGAGCCGAGATCGAAGCGTTTATGAACCGGTAACGCACGCATCCTCGTACCTCATGCGGGCGGCTGATAGCCGCCCCTACAAAGGGACACGAGGGGCGGTACATGTAAGAAGGAAGTGTTCCCATGTTCCAGGATATCACGCCCCATGTGTATCACAACGAATTCTCCTTGGCTCCGGCTGAAACAGATGATTTCATTTTCATTTTCTCCGGCAAGGGCCTGCTGTGCCGGGTGGAAGACGACGCCATTATCCTACCCACCCTGGGGCAGCTGGGGCCTGCGTTCGCATCCGGCCAGCGGCTGTTTTCCATTGACAGCCGGGGCTATTACCTCTGGGAGGGCGCCGCGCCGGAAGCGCCGGAGGGCTGGACCTACCGTCCTACCCGGCCATTAAGGGACTGCAGGGCCGATGAAGCGCTGTTCGCCGCGGCCGCCGCCGAGAGTCTGTGGCGTTGGTATTCCCACAACCGCTTCTGCGGCCAATGCGGCAAAAAAATGGCCCACGGGACCAAAGAGCGGAGCCAGGTCTGTCCGGCCTGCGGCAATACGGTGTATCCCAAAATCTGCCCAGCCGTCATCGCGGCGGTCTACGACGGAGACCGGCTGATTTTGACCCGCTACCGGGGGCGGCCCTTCACCAAATACGCCCTGATCGCCGGATTCAACGAGATCGGCGAGAGCATCGAGGACACGGTCCGGCGGGAGGTGCTGGAAGAGGTGGGCGTCCACGTCAAGAACCTGCGCTTCTACAAATCCCAACCCTGGACCTTCACCGATTCCCTGCTCATGGGCTTCTTCGCCGAGCTGGACGGCAGCGACCGGATCACCATGGAGGAGGACGAGCTGTCCGAAGCCCGCTGGTTCTCCCGGGACAAGATTCCCGCAGACCACTCCGGCATCAGCCTGACCGGCGAGATGATTGAATATTTCCGCAAAAACGGACCGATTCGTTAATTTTCTGCAAATTTTCCACGGCGTTCTTTACATTCCTTTTTGCGCTGTTATAGAATAGGCTCAGTCAAACCCGGGAGGTACATCGGATGGATACCAATAGCTTTGACCTGTTTTTCAATGTCATCACCCTCGGCTGCGGCGTTTACTGCCTGTATGTCTGGTTCCAGCTCCGCCGTCAGGGATTGAATATGCCCAAATGTCCCCTGGTGCCCACGGACCAGACGCCGTCTGAATGCCTGGACCCGGAGGCCTATGTGGCCTACATGCTGCCAAAGACGCTGATTTTGGGGATTGTGGTGCTGCTGACATCCGTTCTCGGCCTGATGACGGGCACGGTGCTCCCCTATACCATGTGGCTTCAGCTGGTCGTGATTCTCCTGCCCCTGGCCGTGCTGGTCTGGTTCTGCATCTGCTTCACCAAGGCACGGAAGGAATATTGGTGATCCGGACCAAGGTTTCAATGGTTTGGAGATCGCAAGCGGGACGCAGGATGGCAGCGGCCCGATCTATGGAGGATTTCTTATGAAACGAATATGGCTGCGCCGGGCCGTCCTCGGCATTCTGATCTTCGGCCTCTGCTGTGTGGGATTTGTGCTGGGCGTCAGCGGCTATGTGAAGCACCAGGCGGCGGACTATCTGCTCAGCCGGGAAGCGGCCGCAGGGCTGGAGGATGTGGACTGCATTCTGATCTTAGGCTGCGGCGTCCGGGCGGACGGTTCTCCTTCCCTGATGCTCCGGGACCGGCTGGACATGGGCCTCCGGCTTTATGAAGCCGGCATTGCTCCCAAGCTGCTCATGAGCGGCGACCACAGCCGGACGGACTACGACGAGGTCAACACCATGAAGGACTACGCCATGGCCGCCGGAGTCCCGTCGGAGGACGTGTTCATGGACCACGCGGGGTTCTCCACCTATGAGAGCATGTACCGGGCCAGGGACATTTTCTGTGCCGAAAAAATCGTCATTGTCTCCCAGGGGTACCACCTGTCCCGGGCCGTCTACGACGCCAGGGCTTTGGGCCTGGACGCCTACGGCATGGCGGCGGAGGATATCCGCTACGCCGGTCAATTCATGCGGGACCTGCGGGAGATTCTGGCCCGGTGCAAGGACTTTTTCTACTGCCTTCTCCGGCCGGAGCCGACGTTCCTCGGCGAGACCATTCCGGTTTCCGGCAACGGGGATTTGAGCAATGGATAACTCTCCCACACAGGCGCGGGCGGCCGCAAGGGCCGCCCCTACGGCGGGATTTGCAGACATGTTCGTAGGGGCGCCCTTTGCGGTCGCCCGCCAGTCCCAATTGAAATAAGGAGTTTCCCATGTTAAATCGCATCCCTGATTATTTTGATTCCTTTTCCTGTCTGGCCGGGGCCTGTCCCGATACCTGCTGCGGGCAGTGGGAGATCGTGGTGGACCCCGAAGCCAAGGCGCGGTATCTGTCGGTGGAGGGTCCTCTGGGCGGCCGGATCCGGGCTGCGCTGACGGAGGTGGACGGAGAGGACTGCATGGTATTGGACCATGGCCGCTGTCCCCTTCTGACGGAGGACGGCCTCTGCTCCATCGTATTGTAGAAGGGCGAGGACTTTCTCTCCACCACCTGCCACACCCACCCCCGGTTCACGGAAATTTACGGCGGTCTCCAGGAGACCATGCTGTCCGTCTCCTGCCCGGAGGCGGCCCATCTGCTGCTGGACCGGGCAGCGCCCCTGACCTTTCTCACCCGCTCCGACGACACGCCGGTGGACGGCCCCAACGACCTGGACCCGGACCTGTTCCGGGCCTTGATGCAAAGCCGGGACACGGCGTTTGCGCTTATGCAGAATCGGAGCCGCCCCATCTCCGACCGTCTGGCCCTGCTATTGTGCTTCACCGGGCGGCTCCAAGGGCTCCTGGACCGGGAGGCCTGGACAGCCTGCGAAAATCTGTCGAAGCGGTATCTGCGCGGCGCCTATCAGGAGAAGCAGCTGGTTCGGATTCGGAGATTGCGGCGGAACGTATCTATGTATTCCCTACAGAATCTGATTCGGGCCTTGCTCCGTTCCATGGAGCATCTTTCTTCGGATTTCCCGGAGAAAATTGAAGCGATGACCTTTCCAAATTGGGAAGTCTTCACCCTGCCCATGGAGCAGCTTGCCATGTATTTTCTGTTCCGCTGGTGGCTGAAAGCCGTCAACGACGGGTTGGTCTGGCGGCAGGGGGCAGCCTGCGTGGTCAGCTGTCTGGCCGTGGCCGGACTGGCCGGAACGGCGGGCAATTTCAAAGAAGCCGCCCGGCTCTATTCCAAGGAAGTGGAACACTCTGAAGAAAACATGGCGCTGCTGCGGGGCGCCATGGACCTGTTCTTCCGCAAACGCGCCCCATTGAACAAAAAACAACGGTAGGGGCGGCTATCAGCCGCCCGAGAGCAAATCCGCCCCTACGCGCTCATCAGGAGGTTTTCTATGCAATTTGACGCCCACTGTATCGACTGTCTGGTCCGCCGCCACTTCAAGCTGGCCCACGCCAAGGAAGACGGCCCCAAGGCTTACGCCTATCTCCGGGACGTGATGCAGATCATTCTGGACGCGCCGGCGGGCGTGGCTGCCCCCTGGCTCACCGGGGCCTTTACGGAGGCCTACGCCAAATACTGGCCCGGCGAGGACGCCTACGCCAAGCTGAAGCAGGAATCCAACGATCTGGTTCTGGAGCTGCTGCCCCAGGTCCGCCCCATGGTGGAGCAGGCGGCAGATCCCCTGGAGCTGGCCATGAAATTCGCCCGCACGGGCAACTTCCTCGACTTCGGCATTCTGACGCCGGAGGTGGCCCACAAGGCTTTGTGGGACGCCATTGCCAAAACCCCGGAGGCAGAGCTGGATTCCAAGGTCTATGGATCCTTCCGGGCGGACCTGGCCCGGGCCAAGTCGCTGCTGATTTTGGGAGACAACGCCGGGGAGATCGCCTTCGACCTGCTTCTGGTGGAGCAGCTCCACAAAAGCTATCCCGATTTGACCGTGACCTACTGCGTCCGGGGCCAAAACACCCTCAACGACGCCACCCGGGCCGACGCGGCCTATGTGGGCATGGACCGGCTGGCCCGGATCATCGACAACGGCAGCGCCATCTCCGGCACGGAGATCGCCTATGCCGGGCCGGAATTGAAACAGGCATTGGACACGGCAGATGTGATTCTCTCCAAGGGCAGCGGCAATTTTGAGTGCATGGCAGGCTGCGGTCTGAATGTCTACTATATTTTTATGTGCAAATGCCTGCGGGTCAGCCGGATCCTCCAGGTGGAAAACATGACCGGCCAGTTCCTCCGGGAACGGGAATTGCCGGCGCTGGAGCCCATGGTTGGATAACGCGCCGTCCTCGTGCCCCCTCTGTAGGGGCGGCTATCAGCCGCCCGCTGCTACGTTGCGGATTGGGGCCACGGGCGACCGCAAGGATCGCCCTATGGTGTTTTACGCAAGGGGTCCTCTCCCCTTTCTTTTCCCATCCTATTGACATTTCTTTTTCATTCTGATATCGTGTAGCACGCTACGGAATTCTGTAGCGTGCTACATTTTATAAAAAGAGGGAAATGGAATTGGATTGCAACCGGCATTTGGGCAGCTACATCCGCGCCTTGGACAATGCTTTGGCCCAGGATATGCGGCAGAGCAGCGAACAATTGGGACTGACGCCGTCCCAGGGGATGTTCCTCCACCGAATCTGGATCCGGCAGGAGGTTCTGCATCAGGATACCTACGCCAAGGACCTGGAGCAGTTTTTTGACGTGAAGCACTCCACGGTTTCCGGCATTCTCCAGCGCATGGAGGCGGCGGGCTTTGTGACCCTGGAGGAGAGCCCCGCCGACCGCCGCTGCAAGGCCATCCGCCTGACGCAGAAGGCCCTGGACGCCAAGGACCAGACAGACGCGCACATTCAGCAGACGGAGGCCCGCCTGACCGCCCGCATGAGCGAGGCTGAAATTCAGGAATTCCGGCGGCTGCTGCAAATGGCTGCGGAAAACTGCGGCGTCTGTATCCAACAAGCCGTTCCCCAGGAAGAAAAGGAGGAATCCAATCCGTGATCAAGCGACTGCTCAGCTGCGTCCGCGAATACAAGCGGGACGCCATTCTTGCGCCCATCTATGTGTTTCTGGAAGTGGTGCTGGACGTAATCATCCCCCTGTACATGGGCCGTCTCATCGACCGGGGCATTGACCAGGGCGACATGGGCTATGTGGTCAAAATCGGCCTGGTTCTGGTGGTCATGTGCATTCTGTCCCTGGCCTGCGGCACCCTGTCCGGCCGCCGGGCCGCCGTGGCGGCCATGGGTTTCGGCAAAAACCTGCGCCACGACATGTTCTATCAGGTACAGACCTATGCCTTCTCCAACATCGACAAGTTTTCGTCCTCGTCCATTGTCACCCGGCTGACCACCGACGTATCGAACATTCAAAACGCCTTTATGATGGTCATCCGCGTGGCTGTTCGGACGCCCTGTATGCTGATTCTGTCCATGGTCATGGCCTTCCGCATCAACGCCTCTCTGGCCCTGGTGTTCCTGTTGGCCCTGCCGGTTCTGGCCGTGGGCCTGACGCTGATCATGACCAAGGTCCATCCCATTTTCCGCCGGGTCTTCAAGACCTACGACCGGCTGAATCAGGTGGTCCAGGAGAATCTGCGGGGCATCCGGGTGGTCAAGTCCTTCGTCCGGGAGGACCACGAGATTGAGAAGTTCAATTCCGTCTCCGACGTGATCTACAAGGACTTCAAGAAGGCCGAGACCATCATCGCCCTGAACAATCCCCTGATGAACTTCTGTGCCTTCGGCTGCATGACCCTGATTGCCTGGATCGGTTCCCGGCTCATCGTCACCTCCCATGAGACCGCCATGACCGCCGGCCAGCTGACCAGCATGATCACCTATGTCATGCAGATGCTCATGGCCTTGATGTTCCTGTCCATGATCGTCATGCAGATCATCATGTCCCGGGCCTCCTGCGAGCGTATTGTGGAGATTCTCAACGAGGAAAGCAGCCTGCACAGCCCGGCGGAGCCGGTCCACACCGTGGCCGACGGCTCCATCGAATTTGACCATGTGACCTTTTCCTACTCCCGCAACGCGGAAAAGCCGGTGCTGCAGGACGTGAACCTGCACATCCGCTCCGGTGAAACCGTGGGCATTCTCGGCGGCACCGGCTCCAGCAAGTCCAGCCTGGTCCAGCTGATTCCCAGGCTCTACGACGTGACCGAGGGCAGCGTCCGGGTGGGCGGCGTGGACGTCCGGAACTATGACCTGGAAGCCCTGCGGGAGCAGGTGGCCATGGTCTTGCAGAAGAACGTGCTGTTCTCCGGTACCATCAAGGAAAACCTCCGCTGGGGCAACGAGCACGCCACCGACGAAGAGCTGGTCCACGCCTGTCAGCTGGCCCAGGCCGACGGCTTCATCCGGGAGTTCCCCGACGGCTACGACACCTACATCGAGCAGGGCGGCGCCAATGTCTCCGGCGGCCAGCGGCAGCGGCTCTGCATCGCCCGGGCCCTGCTCAAAAAGCCCAAGGTGCTGATTCTCGACGACTCCACCTCCGCCGTGGACACCCGCACCGACGCCTTGATCCGCAAGGCCTTCGCCGAAGAGATTCCCGATACCACCAAGCTGATCATCGCCCAGCGAGTCAGCTCCGTTCAGGACGCCGATAAGATCATCGTCCTCCACGACGGCCGCATCAACGGCTGCGGCACCCATGAAGAGCTGCTGCAAACCAACACCATCTACCGGGAAGTCTATGAGTCCCAGACCAGAAAGGAGGAACGCTGATGGCTCCCAACCACAGCCGCGCCGCCGCATCCTTCAGCAGAGGCACCATCAAGCGGCTCCTGTCCTATCTGAAAAGCTACAAGCTGTCCTTCACCGTGGTCATGGTCTGTATCATCCTGACCGCCCTGTCCAGCGTCCTGGGCATGACCTTCCTGGAGACCATCATCGACGACTATATCAAGCCTCTGCTGCTGGAAGCGAACCCGGATTTCTCCGGCCTGCTGCAAGTGGTCCTCCAAATGGCGTCGATCTTCGCCGTGGGCGTCATCGCCTCCCTGTTCCAGGGCGTTCTCATGGCGAAGGTGGCCCAGGGCGTCCAGAAGGAGATCCGGGACGACATGTTCTCCCACATGCAGCTGCTGCCCATCCGCTACTTTGACACCCACACCTTCGGCGACGTCATGAGCTACTACACCAACGACGTGGACACCCTGCGGCAGATGCTGTCCCAGAGCATTCCCCAGGCCCTGTCCTCCGCCGTGACCATTGTGGCGGTGTTCGTCGCCATGGTGGTCACCTCTCCCCTGCTGACGGTGTTTGTGATCCTGAGCCTGATTCTGATGCTCCAGGTCACCAAAAAGCTGGGCGGCAACTCCGCCAAATACTTTGTGGCCCAGCAGAAATCTCTCGGCTCCCTCAACGGCTATATTGAGGAGATGATCTCGGGCCAGAAGGTGATCAAGGTCTTCTGCCACGAGGAAGAGGCCAAGACCGAATTCGACCGGCGCAATGAGGAGCTGCAAAAAAGCGCCACCAACGCCAACACCTTCGCCAACATCTTCATGCCGGTCATGATGAACCTGGGCAACCTGCAATATGTGCTGATCGCCATTCTCGGCGGCGCCATGGCGATTTTCTCCCAGGAAAGCCTCCTGACCCTGGGAGCCACCACGTGGCCTTTGGAGCTCTCCAAGAATTTCACCCGGCCCATCTCCCAGATTTCCCAGCAGATGAACTCCATCATCATGGCCATGGCCGGTGCGGAGCGGATTTTCAGCCTGCTGGATGAGCCGGTGGAGGAGGATCACGGCTATGTGACCCTGGTCAATGCCGTGGAGGCCCGCGACGGGACTTTGACCGAGACGGACCACCGCACGGAGCTGTGGGCCTGGAAACACCCCCATCAGGCCGACGGCACCGTGACCTACACCAAGCTGACCGGCGACGTCAGAATGTTTGACGTGGACTTCGCCTATGAGGAAAACAAGCCGGTGCTTCACGATGTGAGCCTCTACGCCCGGCCCGGTGAGAAGATCGCTTTCGTCGGCGCCACCGGCGCGGGCAAGACCACCATCACCAATCTGATCAACCGGTTCTACGACATTGCCGACGGCAAGATTCGCTACGACGGCATCAACATCAACAAGATCAAAAAGCCGGATCTCCGGCGGTCTCTGGGCATGGTGCTCCAGGATGTGAACCTGTTCACCGGCACGGTCATGGACAACATCCGCTACGGCAAGCTGGACGCCACCGATGAGGAATGTATCGCCGCCGCCAAGCTGGCCAACGCCCATGATTTTATCATGATGCTGCCCCAGGGCTACCAGACCGTCCTGTCCGGCGACGGCTCCGGCCTGAGCCAGGGCCAGCGGCAGCTGCTCTCCATCGCCCGGGCCGCCGTGGCGAACCCGCCGGTGATGATTCTCGACGAGGCCACCTCCTCCATCGACACCCGGACCGAAGCCATCGTCCAGCGGGGCATGGATCAGCTCATGAAGGGCCGGACGGTGTTCGTCATCGCCCACCGGCTCAGCACCGTTCAGAACAGCGACGCCATCATGGTGCTGGAGCACGGCCGCATCATTGAGCGCGGCGACCATGAGAGCCTGATTGCCCAGAAGGGCACCTACTATCAGCTCTACACCGGCGCCTTCGAGCTGGAATGAGCATGGAATTACGGCACACTGCCCAACGGGCGGGAAAGCTCCTGACCTTTCTCCGGCGGGAGCTGGGCCTGTCCTCGTCCCTGGTCAAGCGGCTCAAGTGGCAGGGGGCGTTTTGGGTCAACGGCGAACCGGTCCACACGGATCATCCGGTGATCCCCGGAGACGAGATCACCGTGATTCTCGACGAGGCCCAGCCGGAATTTCCGCCGGAGGACGGCCCCCTGGACATTCTCTATGAGGATGAGGCTCTGCTGGCCGTGGACAAACCGGCAGGCCTGCTGATGCACCCCTCCTTTTACCGGAACACCGGCACCCTGGCCAACTGGCTTTTGGGCTACTACCGGAGGACCGGCCAGCCCTGTGCCGTCCATCCCGTCAGCCGCCTGGACCGGGACACCTTCGGTGTGGTGCTGCTGGCGAAAAACGCCCACATCCACGCCCAAATGATGGCGGCCCTCCAGGCCGGGCAGGTCCACAAGACCTATGAGGCCCTGGTCTACGGCGCGCCGGAGGCGGATCCAGGCGTCTGGACCTTCCCCATTGCAAAACGCGGCGGCGGCAGTCTGCTGCGGGAGGTCCGTCCCGACGGACAGCAGGCAGAGACCCGGTTTCAGGTCCTGGACCGTTCCGAGCGGGCTTCCCGTCTTCAACTGGACCCCGTCACCGGCCGCACCCACCAGCTGAGGGTCCACTGTGCCCATGTTGGGTGCCCGATTTTGGGCGACCCGCAGTACGGCACGGTGGAATCCCAGGCCTATTCCCAATCTCTCGGCCTGGACCACCAACAGCTCTGCGCCGTATCCCTCCGGTTTTTGCATCCCTTGACGGAAGAACCAATTGAGCTTCACAGTCATCAACATCTTGCAGAAATTTTCCTATAAAGTACGCACCCTCGTGCTCCCTCTGTAGGGGGCACGAGGGTGCCTGCTATATTATCAATCTTCCCCGAAGGGGCCACCATCATTGTCCATTGTCCATTGTCAATTGTCCATTTTCTGTTCCATATGGTTCCAAAACTGCTTCGCCAGGATTGCCGCAATGGGAAATACGATCATACCGAGGACGCCGAAGAAGTGATACCCGGCGTAGAGGGCCAGGAGGGTCATGAGGGGGTCCAGGCCGATCTGCTTGCCGATCATTCTGGGCTCCAGGGCCGTCCGGGTCAGGGCCGCCGCGCCGTAGACGCACAGGAGGCCCACGCCCAGGAATGTGTTGCCCCGGAGAAAAGCCAGCAGGCCCCAGGGAATCAGGATGGTGCCGGTGCCGAACACCGGCAATGCGTCAATGAGGGCGATGGCCGTGCTGAACAGCAGGGGATAGTCCACCCGCAGGAACAGGAAGCCCGCCGTCAGAATCAAAAAGGTCACAGCCATGAGCTTCAGCTGGGCCTTGCACCAGCCGCCGAAGGTTCCCTTCAGCTTTCGGATCACCGCCTCCGTCCGCCGCTGCCACGGGGCGGGCGCTTTTTCATGCCACAATTCCAGGAGCTGCGGCAGCTCCGCCGACAGCATAAAGCTGGACAGCACCGCCGTCAGCAGGAACAGAGCCAGGTCCGGCACCTTCATCAAGAGGTCCGAGGCGAAATTGAAGAGCCAGGTATAGAGCTTCTGCACCACCCCCGCGCCGCTTTCAAAGAAGTCCGACACTCCTTCCTGCAGGGCTTGGCCGATGCCGTCGGGGAAACGGCCGGTGAGGTTCAGCAGCCAATGTTCCAGCCGCCCCACCGGCCCGGCCAGGGACTGGACCAGAGACGGCAGGCTTTGGAGGAAGCCCTCCAGCGCCCCGCACAGGACCCGGCACAAAAAATACAGCCCCGCGCCCAGGGCCCCATAGACTGCCGTGACGCACAGGCCCGTGGCCAGCCACCGGGGCAGGCGGCGGCTCAGGGTCCGCACCGCCGGGTCCGCCAGCTTGGCGACAAGGAAGCCCGCCAAAAAGGGCAGCAGCACCGGTCCCAGCAGCCACAGGAACAGCCACAGCCCCACAGCTGACACCGCCAGAACTCCCACCCTCTGCCAACGCTTATGTTTTCCCAAAGTCCGCTCTCCTTCCGCTCCGAAAAAATAGTACGAAATCCGCCGAATCCCTGTTGCAATCTTTTGAAAAATATTGTATAGTAAGCCTCGACGCACAAACACATGATTTCGCAGCAAAGACATATGCCAACTTGGAGGGATCAATTTTGGAAAAAACGCCAAAATTTTTTATTGTGGAAGCCACCGCACTGCCGGAGATTTTTCTGAAGGTGGCCGAGGCCAAGCGGATGCTGGAAACCGGCGAAACCGACAAGGTCAATGAGGCCACCCGGACCGTGGGCATCAGCCGGAGCGCATTTTATAAGTACCGGGATACGATCTCTCCGTTTCAGAATCTCATGG
>CAMEIU010000043.1 GCA_945918815.1 uncultured Clostridia bacterium | reverse complement strand
ACCGAACAATGCAATCGCCTGCGCCCTGGGCTTCCATCCGGATCCGAAGGATGCCGTTCAAAAAGCCGTCGTCCAATTCCGTGGTCAGCTGCAGATTCCAGATATGGGCCCTTGGCACGGTGAACAGGTATACGTCCCGGAACAGGCCGGAAAAGCGGAAGAAGTCCTGGTCCTCACACCAGCTGGCGTTTGTCCACTGGTAGACCTGTACGGCAAGCTTGTTTTCACCGTCCGTCAGAAATGGCGTCAGCTCAAATTCGGAAGGGGTAAATCCATCTTCCCCGTAGCCGACGTAATGGCCGTTGAGCCAGACCGCCAGACCGCTTTCCGCCCCCTGAAAGGAAATATAGAGGGGCATCTCCTTCCAATCCTTGGGTACCGTGAAATACTTCACATAGCTTGCCACCGGGTTTCTCCGCTCCGGGACCTGTCCGGGCAGCAGGGCTTCCGTCCCGTCCCAGGGATATTGGATATTCACATACTGCGGCGTACCCCAGCCTTCCAGCTGAATGTGCGCAGGCACGGGAATGGTGTTCCAATGGCGGCAATCCACCTCCGGCGCCTGAAAATCCGGTATCGTCTCCCGAACGCTCTCCGCATAGTGGAAGAACCATGTCCCATTGAGGCTCTGCCGGACACGGCCGCCTGCCGCCGGTTCGTATCTGTGGTCCGAATGGGGCCGCAGTCGGCATTCCTCGAAGAAATCCGGCATTTTTGTGGCGTTATAGTCAAATGTTCGCATATGTATCACCTCGCCGCCGCCTCTTTGTGCGAGGAGGGGCGCACATAGGGCCATGAAAAAATGCTTTGTCGTGGCCCTGCCAGTATCATTCTGCCTCCACCGCCTCAAGCACGATCAGGCGGCTCAAAAAATCTCCGTTGAGCTTGGGCAGCGGCACGCCGCCAAACATCCATCCCGCGCCGGAGTGAACCTCTCCTGTTTCACTGCATCGGTAATAGAGGTTCTCATCCAGGCCATTCAGCCGGACCCGAATGGATTTGCCGCGGTAACGGGACATGACCTGAACATAGTCGATGACTGCCAGCCGTTTGTCTTTGGACACTGCCATCAGAGCGTCGTATTCGTGATTTTCACTGTAGGACGCCAGGCGGTAATAATCACCGGTACGGAACACCGGCCCGTACTTCCGATAGTCCTCCAGCTGACCGGGAATCATGGCCTTTTCCTCCGGCGTCAGCCTGGTCAGATCCAATTCATAGCCGAAGCAGCCGGGCAGCGCAACATGTCCCCGGGTCTCAAAGGGGGTGACCCGCCCATTGGTATGGCTGGGGCAGGCCGCCACATGGGCGCCCATGGAGGACAGCGGGTAGACCAGCGCGGTACCCTCCTGAATTTTCAGCCGGTCAATGGCGTCCGTGTTGTCAGAGGCCCAGATATGGGGGCTGTAGTAGAGCATGCCGGGGTCGAACCGGCCGCCGCCGCTGCTGCAATTTTCCAGCAGCAGATTGGGGAAGTCCCGCAGGAGCCGCTCCTGCAGCTCATAGACGCCCAGCACAAAGCGGTGGTACAGCTCCCCCTGTGCCTCGGGCGCAAGGGCAAGACTGTAGACGTCCGTTAGCGCACGGTTCATATCCCACTTGACGTACTCCACATTGGCAGAGCTGAGCACCTTATGGATCTGGTCATAAACGCAGTCCCGCACTTCCTTGCGGGAGATATCCAGCACCAGCTGCTCCCGGGACTGGGTGGGCTCTCTACCGGGAATTTGAAGGGCGTAATCGGGATGGGCCCGGTACAGGTCGGAATCCGGGGACACCATCTCCGGCTCAATCCAGAGACCGAAGCGCAGGCCCATGCTGTTCAGCGTGTCCACCAGGTACTTCAGGCCGCCGGGAAGCTTTTCCTCGTTGACCACCCAATCGCCCAGACTGGAGTTGTCGCTGTTTCGCTTGCCGAACCAGCCGTCGTCCAGTACCAGCATCTCGATCCCGGCCGCGGCAGCCTCCCTGCCAATGTCCAGCAGCTTCTGCGTATCGAACTGGAAGTAGGTGGCCTCCCAGTTATTGACCAGGGAGGGGCGGGCCCTGTTCTGATAGGGGCCGCGTATCAGATGGTTCCGGTACAAGTCATGGAAGGTGTGGGTCATGCCGTCGATGCCGGCGGACGAGTACACCAGGACCACCTCCGGCGCCTGGAAGGCTTCTCCTGCCGCCAGGTTCCAGCAAAAGTCCGTGGGATGAATGCCCATGACCATCCGCAGGCTTTCCTGCTGATTCATCTCCACCTGCCCCAGGAAGTTGCCGGAGTAGACAAAGTTCATGGCGTAGACCTGCCCCTGGCTCTGGGTCGCGGAATGTTCCGCCAGAGCCATAAAGGGCTGCTCCTGGTGGGAGGAGATTCCCCGCAGGGAGGATACGCCCTGCTTGCCCCAGCCCAGCTTCTTCCTGGAAATCATCCGCTCCAGCGCCCAGTTTCCGTGAAGCGTCAACAGGTCAAAGTTCTGATTGTCCATATCGAGGCAGGCGGAGAGGACCCTGGTTAGCTTGATGGGCTTTCCTGTGGTATTTTCCACCCGCACGCTGCGGCAAATGGCGTCGAGCGTTTCAAAGGCGGTGTAGTACAGGCGGACGGTCAGGCCCAGGACCTTATCCTCCGCCGCAAGCTCCAGGGTTGTACAGTCATCCGCTTCGCCGTAGGTGGCCGGAAGACCTTCCAGCTTTGGCTTTCCGCCGTAAATCTTGTGATCCCGGTATGTCAGCCCGCAGGCACGATATCCCTCCGGCGTTTCCACGCACAGGCAGGATTCCCGCAGGTCTCCGATTCCGTGGCCGGGATACTCCGTGGGAAGTCCGTCATAAAACGACAGCCGCTCCCGGTTCTTTTCGCTGGGTACGCGGTGCTCTCGGGGCCGCATCAGATACCCCATATCGCGGTCCGGGATGCGGCGCCCGTAGTATATATGCCCCAGGAAGCCCTCCACGTCTACGATGCCGATCAGATACGTCGAATGGGGCGTATCCAGCTTGAACACTCGTTCTTTCTCGTAATATGAAACAGGCATTTTTATTCCTCCAGTCAGAGTTCGATTGTCATGCCGTCATAGGCGGCAAGAAAGCCGTGCTTGCCGGCCTCATAGGCCAGCTCCTCATGGAGCCAGCCTCCGTTATGGGAAAAATGATTGACGACCCAGACGGTCTGTCCGTCCGCCAGCCCGGCTGCAAGCAGCTTTTCTTTTTGCGCCGCGCAGTCTGCCAGCCCCATATGGTATTTGCCGTCTCTATGCCGCTGGCAGGTACAGTCCAGACTGACCAGGCTGAGCTTCCCGGATTGGGCCGACAGATATGCCATGTTTTCTTCGGTCAGCGCGCCGGTGTCATGGGCGTACAGCAAGGCCTTGTCCCCCTGGGCGATCCGATAGAAGAGGCACTGTTCCTTTGGCGTGTGGGTCGCCCGAAGGGGCAGCACCCGGTAGCCCAGCACGTTCAACGGCGTATTTGCCTGGAGCGTCTCAAACCGAAATCGTTCCTTGACGCCGCCCAAGCCGCCGCAGGCCGCTTTTACTTTGTCCGCCACCGCTTCATTCCCATATACCAGCAGTCCCCCTTGCCGGGTGTGGGAATACGGCTCCCGTAGAAACTCCAGATCCTCGGGGTAGCAGTGATCGGAGTGGCTGTGGGTAAACAGCAGCGCACGGACAGCGCCCAGATCCAGTCCGCCATACAGGCTGTGAAGCTGATTGTCCGGCGGCAGATCCAGCAGCAGGTCGTCGTTGATTAACGCCTGAGAACGGGTGCGGATATTCTTTCCGCCCAGACGGCGGGCCTGGCGGCACAGGGGACACTGGCAAAACACGCCCGGCCATCCTTCGCCCGCTGCCGTTCCATAGTATGTTATTCTCATATCAGCGCCCTCCGCAGGGAGACAATGTGGATGCCGAAGGGACGGACGGGGAGGGAGAGCGTTTCAAAGCCCGGCGTACCGATGGGCCGGTGCAGCAGGTCCGCCTGGCACAGCTGCGCGCCGGTTACAGAGAGCCGCCGGCTGCCGGGCTGACCCGATACATCGCGGAGGGTGAGATAGAGCGTCTCATCCTCCAGCCGGGTGTGTACCAGCTCCATGCCCTCCGGCAGCGTGACGCCTTCCGGCAGCTTTGCAGGCGCGCCGCGGCAAACCCGGGCGGCCCAGGCGGGGGCCTGTTCGGCCTCCTGACGGGAGCAGCCCCGAAGAACAAACCGGTACCGGAAGCTGCCGCCGATCCACTGCGGGAAATTGGTGCCCCACATGTTGTTGAACAGATTGAAGTACAGGACCGGCGGGCGGTTCGCGCCGAATTCCTTGTGGTACGCATAGACGCCGGTGGAGCCGATTCCAAACAGCGGCACATCGGGTGCGCAGATGCTCAGGCATCCGTGGTCGCCCAGGAGGGTCACTTCTTGCTCCAAATTGAACAGCGCATGGTTGGCGCAGGGCTGAATCTGCGTTTCCGGATCGATGACGGCGCCGGGCTTCCCGATCCGGTAGGCCGCTTTCCCGGCAAAGGGAAACACCAGGCTTCCGGATTCGACAAAAGGCGTCTCTTGCTTGTCGTGCAGCGCGAAGGCGACCTGGAGCGTGTCCCCCTCCTCCGGCAGCGTGACGGTCAGATCCATGGTCCGGCCGTCGCCGTAATCCAGGCTGCTCCGTTCGCTTTTGTAGTGCAGCCGCAGGTCCCGGCCCTGAATCTCCCAGCCGGCGCATACGGGACGGAGGGTCTCGTGGGGACAGTCGGGATAGTTTTCCCGACCGTAATCCTGAATGCCCCAAGTGGTAAAATGGTAGGCGTAGCTTCTCAGAAATTCTGTGATATCCGGCAGGCCATAGCGGTCGTACCGGTAGGAGAACACGCCCTCCGCTCCGGCTTCCAGCAGCGCGGTATCCAGGCGGAGGTCATAGAGCGTGAGAATCTGGCCGCTGGCGGAATCCAGCTCCAGCCGGTAGCGGTGGTTCTGCACCAGGACCCTGTCCCCGCGGTGCGCCGCCTTCAGAGGCTCCTTCGGCACAGGCGGCGCAGCGGGCGCGTCCCGGCCCAGGATTTCTTCCATCTGATCCAGGCAGGCTTCCGCCATTCCGGCTCTGTCCCGCTGCTCCTCCCAGGATCGCTCCATGAATCGGTAAGGCGGCGTCTCCTTGGCCGCCAGGAATTTCTCTTTTTCATAGACCCGGTCCGGCCCCAGGAAAGTCTTCACATCGGCGCCCCAGGTGTGCTCCGTAAACAGGGCCACTTGTTCGTAATACCGGTCCCACAGGGGCTCCACGCCGTCCGGCCTGATCCCGGCGGCCAATTGGGCAAAATACCGCCCATGGAGCCGCTTGGCTCGCTCCCGGCAGGCCCGCATCCGGCGCACCTCATCGGGATAGGAGCCCACGCCGTGAATCCAGGTGTCCGCCAGATCGCGGTCAATCACCGGAACCGGCGACAGGTCACAGCCGGAAAGCGCCCGGTAGAAATCATCCATGGAGCCACACAGAATTTCCGCCTCGGGATAGGCCGCCTGGGCCTGCTTTGCCAAATCCAGAATGATCTGGGCGCTTTGGGGCCCGCAGTTGTCGTGGGTGTGCATCAGGGCCATCCACACGGGATAGGGCCAGTCCGCCGGGGGCAGAAGCCCTGTTCCGTAGCCGCCCTTGCTGTACATGGTCAGGACCTTTCCGCCGCCGGGGCCCTTCCAGAAAAATAGGCCGGGGACCTGGGGCGGTGTGGCGAACTCGTTGCAGCCCAGGTGCAGGAACCGAATTCCGGCCTGGTCCAGCAAGTCCGGCAGCATCAGGCCGTGGCCCGGTACATCTGTCATTTTGGCTGTGACGGGCACAGGCTTTCCGTATCGCCGCGCCAGCTCACGGGAATAGCGCAGGGTCTGGGCATACTCCTCCGGAGAGGAAAAATCCGTATGGGAGGTGAAGGGCAGACTGTGCCAGACAATTTGCCCGTTTTCAATCAACCGCTCCAGATCCGCCTTCAGGGCGGGATCACAGCTGTTGCAGATGGTCCACAGAGGCCACGCCGGCATGGTCCAGACGTATCGGAGCCTTCCCAGGCTCGCTGTGGCGTCGCAGGTTTCGATCACCTCCCGGAGCATGTCATTCCCATACCGGTGAATCACATGCTCCGCCAGATCGGTGAATCCAATGTCAAAATGGGTTTTAAATACCAGAATGATTTTCTTGACCATAGGGGACCTCTCACGAAAGCTCCTGTTCCAATTTCTCCACCAGGGGCAGCAGCTCCTGTGGCTTGTGGATTTGATAATCCGGCACCTCTTCCTTACACCGGGGGATCATGGGATGCCGGTCAGACCAGGCCAGCTGCACGCTGCGGATGCCAAACCGTTTGGCGCCGACCACATCCCGTTCCACATTGTTTCCAACCATGATAATGCGGCGCTTGTCCGCCTCCGTCAGTCCCAGGCGGCGCATGGCCGCCTCGAACATGCCCGCGGCCGGTTTCTCCTGTCCGACTTCCTCGGAAATGCACCATGCGGAAAAAATATGGGACAGGCCGTTTTCCTCCATGGTGTTGTGAAAGGAATCCACAAGGCCGTCTGCCACCATGGCAATGATATGTCCGCTTTCATAGAGAGAAAGCATGGTCTCTTTGGCGCCGGGGATGCATTGGGCGTGGTACACCATGCCCTCGGGCGTTTTGCGGATTTCGGTGCCCTCGTCGATGACGGTATCACCGATATCCGTAAAAATAATCAGTTTTTTTTCTGTCATAGATGTTCCTCAATCTATATCCCTATCAGTATTTTGGCGGCTTTTCCTCCACGGTCGTGGGAAACTGCTGCCGCACAAAGTCAATGGGCGAGCGGAAATCCTTATCAGGCTCTTGGGCGATGACCCGCCGGTACTCCGACGGAGAAAGCCCTACATTTTTCTTGAACTCCTTGGAAAAATGGAACTGGTCGCTGTAGCCCACGGAGACCGCCACGGTCTCCACGGATAACGTGGTGCTGCGCAGCAGAATTGTCGCCTTGCACATGCGGTAGTAGATCAGATAGTCTCTGGGTGAAAAGCCTGTCAGCTTCTTGAAAACCGTGTACAGGGATTTCCGGTTCATGCCGGCGCTCTCTGCGATGTCTTCCACGGAGATGTCGTCCTGGTAGTTGATATCAATGAAATCCAGGGCCTTCAGGAGGTACATCTCCGGCGGCGCTGTCTCCGTCCGGGACTCCTGGGAAGCATGGTCCAGAAAGAAGTCAAAAATGTTGTACATCTGCGCCATGATTTTGCAGTAGCGATTACTGGGCCGGGTGGAGGCCTCCAGCAGGGTGTCAAAAATCTGTTCCAGTCCATGCTCCGGCGTGTCGTTGAACAGCGGTTCGTAGGCTGAGATTTTCGCCCGGGACAGGTAGCGTTCCACCAGATAGCCGGAAAAAGCGACCCAGGTCGCGTTCATGGCCTTTTTGTGCTCCGATTTTATGGACGCGCCCACGTTGGGGAAAACCACAAAGCATTGCCCGGCCCGGATTTTATGGGTGGCCTGACATTGGGTCACATAGCCGTTTCCCTCTTTGACAAAGTAGAAAATATAGTGATCCGGTCGGATATCCCGCTCCATCTCGATGTCCTGGTTGCCGCAGTTGTACACGTTCAAGGTGAGGTTGATATGAGAGCGGTCGCTGATGTGGATGCTGATGTTTTTCTCCACAAGGGTCCCTCCTTCCTGCTGATATGGCTATTTTATCGCTTAATCCGCCTCGCTGCAACACCCGCAATTCCAGCAGGCCACCATGCGGTCCCCATGCTCTACCAGAGGCGGCGCCTCCTTGGCGCAGCGGGCCGTTTTATAGGCGCAGCGGGGATGGAAGTGGCACCCGGAGGGAGGCGCGGCCGGGTTGGGTACCTCTCCCTCCAGCACCACGCGGTCAATGACCGCGTCCGGGTCCGGCTGGGGAGCGGCGGACAGCAGGGCCTTGGTATAGGGGTGCATGGGATTGGCGAACAGCGCGTCGGTCTCGCCGAATTCCACCACCTTGCCCAGGTACATGACCAGGACCCGGTCCGAAATGTGGCGGACCACGGACAGGGCGTGGGAGATGAACAGATACGTCAGATTGTATTCCTTCTGCAGGTCCTCCAGCAGGTTGATGATCTGCGCCTGAATGGACACGTCCAGCGCCGAGACCGCCTCGTCACAGACAATGATCTTGGGCTGAAGAATCAACGAACGGGCAATGCCGATTCTCTGCCGCTGGCCGCCGGAAAAGGCGTGGGGATACCGGCGGAGATAGGCTTTATTCAGGCCAACCTGCTCGGCGATTTTGCCCACAGCCTCTTCGATCTCCCGCTTGGAGAGGTTGGAGTTGTAGCGCAGCGGCTCGGAGATGATATCGAACACCGTCATGCGGGGGTCAAGGCTGGCGTAGGGGTCCTGGAAAATCATCTGAATATCCTTGCGGTACTTTTTCATCTGGGCTTTGGTGGTCTGGAGGAAGTCAATGACGCCGTCGTCCTCCGTATGGAACAGGACCTGACCGGAGGTGGCGTCGATGCCGCGGACCACGCAGCGGCCCAGGGTAGTCTTGCCGCAGCCGGACTCGCCCACAATGCCCACGGTTTCACCCTGGTTGACGGTCAGGGAAACATCCGTCAGGGCTTTGACGCTGGCACCTTTGGATTCATAGACCTTGGAGAGATTTTTGATCTCCAGAATTACGTTCTTTTCCATATCGTCACCCTCTCTGTTCCATCATGACGCAGCGAACAAAGTGGCCGGGCTCCACCGTGTATTCCCGGATGGCCTGACAATCGCAGACGCCCTTGACGCATTTTTCGCAGCGGTCGTAAAAGCCGCAGCAGGGCGGCATATTCACCGGCAGCGGCACAATGCCGTCGATCACATACAGCTTTTCCTCCCGGCTCTGGTTCATCTTGGGCAGGGAGCGGAGCAGGCCCTTGGTGTAGGGGTGCTGAGGATTGTGGAAGATCTGATGGACGGAGCCATACTCCACGATTTCTCCCAGATACATGACGGCCACATTGTCACACATGCTGGCAACGGTGCCCAGGTCATGGGTGATAAACAAAATGGACATGCCGAATTCCTTCTGCAAAAGCTTCATCAGGTCGAGAATTTGGGCCTGAATGGTCACGTCCAAAGCTGTGGTTGGCTCGTCGGCAATGAGAAAGTCCGGGTTGCAGCAGAGCATCATGGCGATGAGCGCCCGCTGAAGCATGCCGCCGGAGAACTCATGGGGATACTGGTCAATACGCTTTTCCGGATTGGCGATTCCAACTTTTTCCAGCATCTCCAAAACCCGCATTCTGGCCTGCTCCTTGGTGGTCGCCGGCTCATGGAGCAGAATGATTTCGCTGAGCTGGTTGCCGATGGTGTACAGGGGAGAGAAGGAGGTCATGGGCTCCTGGAAGATCATGGCCATCTCTGCGCCACGAATGGCGCGGTAGGTGGGGCCATCCTGCTCCAGCTGCACCAGGTCCATGATCTCGCCGGATTTCCGCCGGTAGAGGATCTGGCCCCGTGCGGA
Organism: uncultured Clostridia bacterium; assembly: GCA_945918815.1. Lineage (GTDB taxonomy): Bacteria > Bacillota > Clostridia > Oscillospirales > Oscillospiraceae > Avoscillospira. The sequence continues at coordinate 3,855 of CAMEIU010000043.1, read as the reverse complement.
GCAATTATCGGGATTGATGCCCATGACCGCCTTGCTGGTCACGGACTTTCCACAGCCGGATTCGCCCACCAGGCCCAGCGTCTCTCCCTTCTTCATGGAGAAGCTGACGCCGCGCACGGCGTTGAGCGTGTAATCGTCAACCTTGATATCCACCTTCAGGTCCCGGACCTCCAGAATGTGTTCCGGCGCGATGGACAGCGCCTCCTGGGCAATCCGGGCTTGCTTTTTACTCTTTTTCATGCCAACGCCTCCTTACTTGTAGGGATCCGCCGCGTCTCGCAGACCGTCGCCCATGAAGTTGAAGGCCAGCACGGTCACGAAAACGAAGATCATGGGAATCAGCTTCCATCCATAGAACATGATGGTTTCCAGCGCGTTGGTCTCCTGCAGCAGCACGCCCCAGCTGGTTGCGGGGGAGCGGAGACCCAGACCCAGGAAGCTCAGGGTGGTTTCGCCGATGATGAGGCTGGGAATGGACATGGTCATATTGACGATGATATAGCTGGTGAAGCTGGGGATCATATGCCGGATGACCACCTTATGGGCCGGGGCGCCAGAGATGCGGGCGGCCATAATGTAGTCCTCCTTCTTCACGGAGATAAATTTGGAGCGGACCACACGGGAAAGATCCGGCCAGGAGACCAGGGAGAGAATGACCGTCATAAGCATAAAAATCTGGGCGGGCTTCATGGTTTTGGGAATGGCGGCAGACAGGGCCATCCACAGAGGCACCTGGGGGAAGGACCGGACCACCTCGACCATACGCTGGATAACGGTGTCGATCCAGCCGCCGAAGTAACCGGCAAGCGACCCCATGAACAAACCCAGCACCAGTGTCAGAAGCATGCCGACGACCGGGATAAACAGGGAGATCTGGCCGCCGAGAATCACACGGGAGAACAGGTCGCGGCCCATATTGTCCGTTCCGAACAGAAAGACCTTGCCGCCTTCCTCGGCCTCAAAGAAATGGAGATTGCAGGGAATCAGGCCGAGTATCTTGTATTCGCCGCCAGCCTCGCCCTGCGTGAAGAAGCGGAGGCGGTAGATCTGCTCCGTGTCCTCCACAAACGTGTTCATAAAGGTTTCGGGGTCACGCTCGCTCTTTAAGCCATAGACAAATGGCCCTACCAGCTTGCCCTCGTGGAACAGATGCACAGGCGTGGGACCGCAGTTGACGTACTTACCGTCATACTGTTCGGTGCCCTGCGGCGCAAAGAAGTTGCCAAAAATGACAATGATGTAGAAGAACAGCAGAATATAGGTGCTGACCATGGCCAGCTTATGCTTGCGGAATTTCCGCAGCATCAGGCTCCACTGGGAGGCATAGTAGTATTTATCGCTTTTCTTTGCTTCGTCTGCCGGTGTTTTGGCAGAATTCTTTTTTAATTTCTCCACAGTGATCACCCCTTCAAGTATTCCTTGCGGGCTCTTGGATCAAGCCAGGCCAACAAAATGTCGGAAATAAACGTACCGATGACCGTCACGATTGCCATCAGGAACAGCCAGCTGCCGGCCAGATACATGTCCTGATCCAGAAGGGCCGTGTACATGATGGTGCCCATGGAGGGCAGGTTCAAAACGATGGCGGTGATGGTGGTGCCGGTGAAGATGCCCACCAGGGACCAGCCGATGGAGGAAGCGATGGGATTGATGGCGGCGCGGACGCAGTATTTATAGCGAATGGCTTTGGCCTTCATGCCCTTGGCTTTACCGGTCATGACATAGTTCTTGCTCAGCTCGTCCAGCATCTGGCTGCGCATGGTACGGATGAGGCCGCAGGTGCCGTTCATGCCGATGACGATGACGGGAATAATGCAATGCTTGAGAAGATCCAGCACCTTGGCCCAGGACCAGGGGGCGTTCTGCATACCGGGGGAGAAGAGGCCCAGCATGGTGTCGCCTGTGAGCTTGAAGGAGAGGAACATTAAAAGAATGGCCAGCAGGAAGTTGGGGATCGCCTGTCCCAGGAAGCCGATGGTGGTGAAGGCATAGTCGCCCACAGAGTACTGGTGGACGGCGGAATAGATGCCAACAGGGATAGAAATCAGATAGGTAAACAGCATGGTCACCAGGCTGAGGGCCATAGTGGGTCCGATATAGGCTTTGATGATGGTGGTCACCGGCATGGACAGGGAGAAAGAGTAGCCGAAGTTCCCGTGGAGGAGAATATTGCTGATCCACATCCAATACTGGACCACGAAGGGCTTGTCCAAACCATATTGCGCCCGCAGATTCTCAATCATGACAGGGTCAACGGATTCACCGGCGGCAGTCAGGCGGCCGATATAGGTCGTCAGGAAGTCCCCTGGCGGCAGGGTGATGATATAGAAGACTGCAAAAGAAATCAGGAAAACTGTCAAAATCATAATAAGCAGCTTCCTGACAATGAATTTTGCCATATGTGCCTAACCCCATTTCTTTGTAGTTCGTGTTCTCAACGATGGTCAGCCAGCAGCCGATGGGGACTGCTGGCTGAAAGATGGAATTGCTTATTCCTGAATGAACCAGGTGTAGGGCTTGCCGTAGCCCAGGAAACGGAGCTCGTCGCACATGACAAAGCCTTCCTGCCAGTTGTGGATTCGGTTATTGACGGCGTAGAAGGAGTTGCTGTCGGTCAGGAAGCCGATGATCCAGGTGTTCTCATAGTGGAGCTGCAGGATCTTGTCCCCGGCGGCCTTCAGCTCGTCCATGTTGGTCGCTTTGACCAGGTCCACCGTGGCGTCTACCAGCTCGGCGATGGGAGTACCGGGCGTGGGGGTGATGGCATCCTGGTGCTCCATGCCGTACTTGCCCAGCCAGCAAGTGTTGTTGCGGTTGGCAGCCAGGTAGTCGGGGCGGAGCATGACGTTGAACACGCTGGTGCCGCCTTCGTAAGAGCACATGGCCACATCGCCGGCGTAGTATTTTTCGTTCCGCTTGTTGTTGTCGGAGTTGGCGACCTCTACCAGCTGGATGCCGATCTTCTTGAAGTACTGGGCCAGCAGGGCAACAGCCTGCGCGGAAGTGTCGTCACCGGTGGTCTCCATTTCCAGGACGACGGCCTTGCCGTCGTTGGCGCCGCCCACGAAGGTACGGTAGCCGTCGGCGTTCAAATCCTTGCTGATGGCGTCGATGCCATCCAGGAGGGCGTTGGCGCCGTCCACATCCAGCTCGGTCCACTTGGCGGTGGCGCCTTCAATGTACTCGGCAGTACCCTCGGGGGCGGCAGCCTGGGAAACCTGCGCCATGCCGTTGAAGAGAATGTTGTTCATTTCATCACGGTCCACGGCGATGGACAGGGCGTGGCGGAAGTCAATGTTGTTGAACAGCTCCGCATACTGCGCGTCCTGATAGGTCAGGTTCAGCTGCATGGAGGAGGTAGTCCAGTTGGGGGAGGTCATGGTTTTGATGGTGTAGCAGTCGGTGGCTTCACTGGCCTTGTAGGTGGGGAAGTACTGGTTGCCGAAGCCGCAGAAGTCGATGTTGCCGGCCATAATTTCCTGTGTGTTCAGGCTTTCGTCCATGGTGCGGAACTCGAGATAGTCCACATAGGGCAGCTGGCGCCCCTCGGCGTCCACCTTCCAGTAATAGGGGTTGCGCTCAAAGGTCAGGGTCTGCTCCGTCAGCGCGCAGGTGATGTTCCAGGGCCGCAGGGTGGGGCGGCCTGCATACTGCCAGTAGCGGTAGCCCAGCTGATCGCAGAGCTTGGTGTAGTCTTCAAAGGTGTAAAGATCGCTTCTGGCTTTCGCGTTGGCCAGGGCTTCTTCCTCTGTGACGGTCTCCAGACCCTCGCCGCCGATGAGCTTCAGGTCGGTCTCGCCGGACCAGTGAGGCGCATCCATATTAACGGCCATGATGTCCTTGTACCACTCCTTG
>CAMEIU010000042.1 GCA_945918815.1 uncultured Clostridia bacterium | reverse complement strand
CGGCTCAACAAGCTGGGCGGCGACAACTGGCAGAAGACCAAGGCCAAAGCCAAGGCAGCGGCCAAGGATCTGGCGGCGGGCCTCATTCAGCTCTACGCCGCCCGGAAGCGGCTGCCCGGCTACGCCTTCTCCGCCGACACCCCCTGGCAGAACGAGTTTGAAGAGAGCTTTGAATACACCGAGACCGACGACCAGCTCCGCTGCATCGCCGAGATCAAGCAGGACATGGAGAGCCCCACGCCCATGGACCGGCTGCTCTGCGGCGACGTGGGCTTCGGCAAAACGGAGGTGGCGTTAAGAGCCGCCATGAAGGCCATTCTCGACGGCAAGCAGGTGGCCATTCTGGTGCCCACCACGGTTCTGGCCCAGCAGCACTATGTGACGGCCATGAAGCGGTTCTCCACCTTCCCGGTGAACATCGACGTGCTGAGCCGCTTCCGCACGGCGTCCCAGCAGAAAAAGACCCTCTACGACCTGTCCGTGGGCAAGGTGGATCTGATCATCGGCACCCACAAGCTGCTGCAGAAGGGCATTCAATTCAAGGACCTGGGCCTCTTGATCGTGGACGAGGAACAGCGGTTCGGCGTCACCCACAAGGAGCGGCTCAAGGAGCTGTCCAAGGGCGTGGACGTGCTGACATTGTCGGCCACGCCCATTCCCAGGACCCTGAACATGGCCCTCTCCGGTCTCCGGGACATGTCCACCATCGAGGAACCGCCCGGGGACCGGTACCCGGTGCAGACCTTCGTCCTGGAGCACGACGACCGGCTGCTGGACGACGCCATCCGCCGGGAGCTGGACCGGGGCGGCCAGGTGTACTACCTCCACAACCGGGTGGAGAGCATCGACCAGACCGCCGCCCGCATCAAGGCCCGGCACCCCGGGGCGGAAATCGCCGTGGCCCACGGCAAGATGAACGAGGAACAGCTGGGGGACGTGATGCAGCGCATGGCCGACGGGGAGATTCAAATCCTCGTCTGCACCACCATCATCGAGACCGGCATCGACATTCCCAACGTCAACACCCTGATCATCGAGGACGCCGACAAGCTGGGCCTGGCCCAGCTGCACCAGATCCGCGGCCGGGTGGGCCGCAGCAGCCGCCATGCCTTCGCCTATCTGACCTTCCGCCGGGGCAAGGTGCTGTCGGAAGTGGCCGAAAAGCGGCTCAACGCCATCCGGGAGTTCGCCGAATTTGGCTCCGGCTTCAAGATCGCCATGCGGGACCTGGAGATTCGCGGCGCAGGCGACTTGCTGGGCGCCGAGCAGTCGGGCCACATGATGTCCGTGGGCTACGACATGTATCTGAAGCTCCTGGAGGACGCGGTGCTGGAGGAACAGGGCGGCCAGAAGAGCTCCGAGCCGGAATGCACCGCCGACCTGTCGGTCACGGCCAACATCAGCAAAACCTACGTGCCCTCCGGCGAGCAGCGCATGGACCTGTACCGCCGCATGGCGGCCATCCGTTCCGAGGAGGACAGCGAAGAGCTGCTGGACGAGATCGTGGACCGCTACGGCGACCCGCCCAAGGGGGTCATGAACCTGGTGGCCATCGCCCTGTTGCGGGCCAAGGCCTCGGCGGCGGGCATCTGCAAGATCGAGCAGAAGGCCGACACCGTCACCGTCTCCACGGAGATCCTGGACTTCCCCGCCGTCTCCGCCGTCTGCGCCGAGCCGGGATACAAGGGAAGAATCTTCTTCTCCGCCGGAGAGAAGCCCATGCTCTCCCTGAAGCTGAAAAAGGGAGAGGACCCGCTGAAAGCCACCCAGGAGCTGGTGAAGCATTACGGAGAGGCGAGAAGCAATTAAAATCACGCATTATCCCTCATGCCCCCATGCTTAATGAATAATGAAGGATGAATATTGAAGAATGAATAATTGTGGTGTCCTTCGGACGAATTAAATTTATTTTCCGAAGGAAAATACCTCAATTATTCATGATTTATCCTTCATTTTTCATCATTCATTCGTCTCCTAAAGAGGGGGACACGAGGGTACACACAAAATTTACAGGAGGTACAAAAATGATTCGTCACGTCATCATGTGGAAGTTCAAAGAGGGCGAGGAAGAGAACATGCGGAAGTTCCTGGATGGGCTCCAGGCTCTGGACGGGGTCATCCCGGAGATTCTCCGCATGGAGATCGGCGTCAACTGCAAGGAAGGCAACAACTACGACGCCTGCCTCATCGCCGATTTTGCCGACTTCGACGCCCTGAACCGCTACAAAAACGACCCGCGCCATGTGGCCGTGTCCCAGCTGTGCAAATCCATCCGCACCGCCCGCGGCGCCGTGGATTTTGAGATCTGAGAGAATTGGCGCTGGTACAGGCGCGCTTAAAAGCCTTCCCCTTGAGGGGAAGCCTTGGGCGCTCCCGCGCCAGCAGTCAATTTCCAATTCCAGCGTTATGCCCAGAAGCAACCCCGCCGTGCCTGCGAAATTGCGGGCACGGCGGGGTTTTGCTTTTTTATTTTTCCGCGCAGATTCCCCGGAGGTCGTGGATGACCTTTCTGGGACATTTTACGGCGCACATGCCGCAGCTGAGGCAGTAGGCCTCGTCGATCCGGGCGCAGTTGTCCACCACATGGATGGCGCTGGCGGTACAGGTCTTTTCGCAGATGCGGCAGCCGATGCAGCTGACGCTGCACTGCTTCCGGGCCGCCGCGCCCTTGTCATGGTTGGAGCATTTGACCACGATGTAGTTGGCGCAGTCGTGGACGTGGATGAGCTGCTGGGGACAGGCCCGGGCGCAGGCCCCGCAGCCGATGCACTTGGCCTCGTCCACCCGGGCCACGCCGTCGGGGCCGACGGCAATGGCGTCAAACTTGCAGGCGGACACGCAGGTGCCGCAGCCGGTGCAGCCGTAGGTACAGCCCGTGGCCCGGCAGCCGCCGTGGCAGGCCACCAGAGCCGCTTTGTAGGGGAACTTCTTTTTCACCGCCATGGTCACGCCTTCCTTTCATAGGGAGTGTTCTGCAAGGGCAAATCGAACTGCCGCGCCTGGGTGTAGCGGGCATAGGCGTCGGCAATGGCCGGGGCTGTGGGGATGGAGGTGATCTCGCCGATGCCGATGGCGCCGCAGGCCACGTTCAGGCCCGGCTTATCCACCACGATGGCCACGATCTCCGGCACCTCGTGGGCCCGGAACAGGCCCAGGGAGCCGTACTTGTCGATGGGCTTGCAGTTGCCGTCAATGGGATACTGCTCCCGCAGGGCAAAGCCCATGGACATGACCACGCCGCCCTCGATCTGTCCTTCGCAGGACAGGGGGTTCACGGCCTTGCCCACGTCGTGGGCCGCCACGATCTGCTCGATTTTTCCGGTCTTGGGATTTAAAATGCAGATCTGCGTGGCGTAGCCGTAGGCCACGTGAGACACGGGGTTGGGCACGTTGGCTCCCAGAGGATCGGTCTTGGCCAGGTATTCGCCGTAGTAGGTTTCCCCGACCATGTCCTCCAGGGTCTTTCCGGCGTTTCTGGCCTCCATGAGCTTCTCGCAGGCCCGGCGGCAGGCTTCGCCGGTGACCAGGGTCTGCCGGGAGCCGGAGGTGGTGCCGGAGTCCGGGGCCAGCCAGGTGTTGCTGCGCTCATAGACGAAGTCGTCCCGCTTGAGATCGGTGTTGGTGACGGCCATCTGCACCAAAACGGTGCCCAGGCCCTGGCCGATGCAGGACGCGCCGGCGTAGATATGGACCTTCCGGTCCTCCTCCACGACCAGCTTCACCCGGCCCGTATCGGGAATGCCCACGCCGACGCCGGCGTTCTTCATGGCGCATCCGATGCCCACCGGCTTCCCGGCGGCCACCGCCGCGTCGTAGTAGGGCTTCACGGCCTCCAGGGTCTCCACCAGGCCCGTGGAGTTGTCCACGATCTGGCCGTTGGGCAGGGCCTCGCCGGGCCGGATGGCGTTGCGCATCCGAATCTCCCAGGGGGAGATGCCCACGATGTCAGCCATCTCGTTCAAAAGGCTCTCCACGGCGAAGCAGGTCTGGGTCACACCGAAGCCGCGGAAAGCCCCGGCAGGGGGATTGTTGGTATAGTAGGCCCATCCGTCGCACTCGAAGTTTTCATAGTGATAGGGTCCCGCGGCATGGGTGCAGGCCCGCTCCAAAACCGGCGCGCCCAGGGAGGCGTAGGCGCCGGTATCGGCGATGACCTCCACCGCCACGCCCTGGATGTTGCCGTTCTCGTCGCAGCCCATGGAGATTTCCATGTCCATGGGGTGCCGCTTGGGATGGATCAAAAGGCTCTCGGCCCGGGTCAGCTTCACCTTCACCGGGCGGCCGGTCAGGTACGTCACCAGGGCGGCGTGGTGCTGGACCGTCACGTCCTCCTTGCCGCCGAAGCCGCCGCCCACCAGCATGTTCTGGACCTTGACCCGCTCCATGGGCAGGCCCAGCATGGGGGCCGTCTCGTGCTGGGTGTCGTAGGCGCCCTGGTCCGTGGAGAGGATCACCACCGTGTCGCCGTCCACATAGGCCACGGCGCACTCCGGCTCCAGGAAGGCGTGCTCCGTCCAAGGCGTGGTGAACCGCTGGGTCAGGATGTGCTTGGATTTGGCGATGGCCTCCGTAGGATTGCCCCGCTGGATGTGCTTGTGGGCCAGCAGGTTGCCGCTCTCATGGACCAGGGGCCCGGTCATGGCCTCCTTGGGATTGCGGACCGGCGGCAGGACCTCGTAGTCCACCTTCACCAGCTTCTTGGCGGCCTCCGCAATTTCCAGGGTCTCGGCGGCCACGATGCAGATGGCGTCGCCCAGATAGTGGGTCATTTTCCCCACGGGAATCAGGGCGTCCCAGTCCTTTTTCAGGTGGCCCACCTTGACGCTGCCGGGAATGTCGGCGGCGGTGAACACCCCCACCACGCCGGCCAATGCCTTGGCGGCCGAGGTATCAATGGATTTTACAATGGCCCTCGGATGGGCGGACCGAAGGGCGGAGGCGTAGATCATGCCGTCGAGATACACGTCGTCGGGATATTTGCCGGTGCCCAGGACCTTTTCCGCCGCGTCCAGCCGCTGGACCCGGGAGCCCAGCTTCCAGTCGTCGGCCCCCTTCTCCGGCAGGACCCCGGCCTTCAAAATCTGCGCCGCCAGCTTCACCGCCGCGATGATCTTCACATAGCCGGTGCAGCGGCAGTAGTTGTTGCGGATGGCGTAGCGGATCTCCGGCTCCGTGGGGTCCGGGTTTTTGTCCAGCAGGGCCTTGGTGCACATGACCATGCCCGGGATGCAGAAGCCGCACTGGACCGCCCCCGCCTCGGCATAGGCGAAGGTGTAGACCTGCTTTTCCCAATCGGTCAGGCCCTCGACGGTGACGATCTGCCGCCCTTCCAGGGAATCGGTGTCCAGGACGCAGGCTTTGCAGGTCTCGCCGTCCACGATGACCGTACAGGCCCCGCAGGCGCCCTCGCTGCACCCGTCCTTGACGGAGGTCAGACGCAGGGTGTCCCGGAGATATCGGAGGAGCTTCTGATTTTTCTCCACGGTGACGGTGGTGCCGTTGATGGTAAAAGTGGCCATGGCGGACCCTCCTTTTTAACAATGGACAATTGAGAATGGACAATGAAGGTGTCCGCTGACGCGGACGATTTGAATGATAGGGGGGCACGAGGGGTGCGGCGTGTTTTAATTGTATTATACTACCTTTTCAAGGACCGTGCAAGGAACCCGTTGGAGAATATCAGAAAAAATTTTTAGGCAGGCTGACAAAGTTTTTGAGTTCCGGAAATGGACTTTTTATGTTTTACACAGAGAAATTGATTGAAATTTTCCGCGTTTTATGGAGAATTGATAGTTTACAGGGAAATGGAAATAGATTATAATATAATTAAAAAAGTATGTCTTACGATACTTTTTGCCGCCGGTCCATCCGGCGGAACATGAAGGAGGATATTAACATGTCTGTCAAAGTTGCAATTAACGGTTTTGGCCGCATCGGCCGTCTGGCTTTCCGTCAGATGTTCGGCGCTGAGGGCTTCGAAGTTGTCGCCATCAACGACCTGACTTCCCCCAAGATGCTGGCCCATCTGCTGAAGTACGACTCCACTCAGGGCAACTACGCCGCTCAGGGTCATGTCGTCGAGGCCGGTGAGGACAACATTGTTGTCGACGGCAAGAAGATCACCATCTACGCCAAGGCCAACGCTGCCGAGCTGCCCTGGGGTGAGCTGGGTGTGGACGTCGTGCTGGAGTGCACCGGCTTCTATACCTCCAAGGCCAAGGCCCAGGCGCACATCGACGCCGGCGCCAAGAAGGTCGTCATCTCCGCTCCCGCTGGCAACGACCTGCCCACCATCGTCTACAACGTCAACCATGAGACCCTGACCAAGGAAGACAACATCATCTCCGCCGCTTCCTGCACCACCAACTGCCTGGCTCCCATGGCCAAGGCTCTGAACGATCTGGCCTCCATCGAGACCGGCATCATGTGCACCATCCACGCCTACACCGGCGACCAGATGATCCTCGACGGTCCCCAGAGAAAGGGCGACCTGCGCCGCTCCCGCGCTGGCGCTGTGAACATCGTTCCCAACTCCACCGGCGCTGCCAAGGCCATCGGCCTGGTCATCCCCGAGCTGAACGGCAAGCTGATCGGCGCCGCCCAGCGTGTTCCCACCCCCACCGGCTCCACCACCATCCTGAACGCTGTCTGCGCCAAGTCCGTGACCAAGGATGAGATCAACGCCGCCATGAAGGCTGCCGCCACCGAGTCCTTCGGCTACAACGAGGACGAGATCGTCTCCTCCGACGTCATCGGCATGCGCTTCGGCTCCCTGTTCGATGCCACCCAGACCATGGTCTGCGCTCTGCCCGACGGCAAGACCCAGGTGCAGGTCGTTTCCTGGTACGACAACGAGAACTCCTACGTCTCCCAGATGGTCCGCACCATCAAGCACTTCGCCACCCTGCTGTAATTTTCCAGACAAGTACATCTTCTCCCCGGAGCCAACCGGCTCCGGGGATTTTTTATATGGAATGATTTGAAATATCAACGCAGCCTTGCGCCCCTACGACGCGACTGCAGGCGTGGTGTAGGGGCGGCCCTTGCGGCCGCCCGGAAAGAGCCCGTCTGCCACCGCAGGAACGTTTTTGCAGTCCCGGCGCATTGATTTTTTTGTGATTTTCCGAAGGAAAATTCCTTCATTCTCAATTTTTTCTTGACAGCTTGACATAAGATTTGATATAATATCGCTTGCGTATCCTTGGATACGTCTGATTTCGTTCGCTGCGGCTGCCTGGCAGCTGTCGAGCATATTTTTACAGGAGGTGTACACAATGCTGCGTACCTATCAGCCCAAGAAGCGTCACAGATCCAAAGAGCATGGCTTCCGGAAGAGAATGGCCACCGCCAATGGCCGTAAGGTTCTGGCTCGCCGCCGTGCAAAGGGCAGAGCGAAACTGTCCGCCTGAGTCTTTGGGACCGCGTATACCGCCAATATTTGATAGATACGGGGTGGATGGAACGGTGTTTCTGTTCGCCCCGTCCGTTTATCAGGAGTTTTGAATGGGAGGGGTTCGGATGCAGTTTTCCAAATCCTTGAAATTGAACCACCTCTTCCGCCGTCTGTACCACAAGGGGAAGTCCTGCGCCAACAAGTATCTGGTGCTCTACTGCCGCAAAAACGGCTCTCAGGAGAACCGAATCGGCCTGACAGTCAGCGGAAAGCTGGGGCACGCCGTGGTGCGCAACAAGATCCGCCGCCGCCTGCGGGAGATCTACCGTCTCCATGAGGCGGAGTTCCGGCCGGGGTGGGACATTGTGGTGGTGGCCCGGAGCCGGGCCGTGGACGCGCCTTACCAGGCTTTGGAGCAGGCCTACCTGTCCCTGGCCGGCCGGTTGGGGCTCCTGCAGGAGAAGGAGGCATCTTGTGAAGAAGCTGTTCCTGATTCTCATTAGATTCTATCAAACCAGCATTTCCCCCCTGTTTCCGCCCCGGTGCCGGTTTACCCCCACCTGCTCTCAATACGCCTTCGAGGCCATCGAGAAGTACGGCGCGCTCAAGGGCGGCTGGCTGGCGTTCAAGCGGTTGATGCGCTGCAATCCCTTCAACAAAGGCGACTACTACGACCCTGTGCCCTAGACGCGTCTAGGAATTCCCCGTACTGGAGGAACACAAATGAACATCAGCGATATCATCCGAATCCCCTTCGGCTACCTGCTGGATTGGCTGTATCAGTTCACCACCAACTATGGCATTGCGCTGATTCTCTTCTCCCTCATTGTCAAGCTGGTGCTTCTGCCCCTGAACGCCAAGAGCAAGAAGAGCATGCTGAAAATGTCCCGGGTGGCCCCCCTGGCCAAGGCGCTGGAAGAAAAATACGGCGACGACAAGGCCAAATATCAGCAGGAGCTCATGGCCCTCTATAAAGAAGAGGGCGTCTCCACCACCGGCGGCTGCCTGTGGTCCTTTATTCCCCTGCTGATTCTGCTTCCCCTGTACTATGTCATCCGCGAACCCATCACCTACATGATGCACGTTCCCTCCGAGGCTTCGGCGCAGATTGTGGAGATCATCAAGAGCCATATTGAGCTGGGCGGCAACACCTACTACCATCAGCTGGCCGCCGCGCCCTATGTGGGCCAGTTCATGGAAGAGATCGCCGCGGCGCTGCCGGAAGTGGCGAACAAGCTGCAAAACATCAACTTCTCCTTCCTGGGCATCGACCTGTCGGCCATTCCCAACTGGCGATTCTGGACCCTGACCGACTGGAACGCCTGGGGCCAGTTCCTGCTGCCCATCCTGTCCGGCGGCTCCAACCTGCTGAGCATGTGGATCAGCCAGAAGATGAACGGCTCCGTCGCCACCGACGACAAGGGCGAAAAGGACGAGGCGGCCGCCAAGGCCAACCAGTCCATGAACATGATGCTGTACCTGATGCCCCTGATGTCCGTGTGGATCGGCTTCTCCATGCCCGCTGCCGTCACGGTCTACTGGATTGCCCAGGCCATCTTCTCCATCGCCATCGACGCCTTCCTGACCGTCCACTACCGCAAGGTCTACGCCGCGGAGGATGAAATCCGCCGGGAGAAGGCCGCCAAGATGCGTGCCGAGGAAGCCGAGAAGGAGCGCATCCGCGCCGAACGCCGTGCCGCCAACCCCGACGGCATCACCGAGAACACCAGCAAGAAAAAGCAGGAGCGCAAGGAACGGGAAGAGCGGGAAGCCGCTGCCCGGAAATTCGCCGCCGAAAAAGCCGGTGTGGACGCCGAAACCGTGGACACCGAAAAGTGCCCCTCCGGCATCCCGGACCGTCCCTACTGCAAGGGCCGGAACTACGATCCGGACCGCTACAAGAGATAAAAGCACCCGTTTTGGAAATGCCTGTAGGGGCAACCCTACAGCGCTGTTTGATCGTGCATTTTTAGTGAATTACGAAGTGACACCATCATTGTCAATTGATGAATCTAGGAGTTTTGAATATGGAAAAATTCATAACTGCCACCGGAAAGACCATTGATCTGGCCATTGAAGCGGCTTTGAAAGAGCTGCAGATGGACCGGGACAGTGTGTCTGTCGAGGTGCTGGAGAATCCCAAATCCGGCTTCCTGGGCATTGGCGCGGTTCCCGCCAAGGTCAAAGTGACCTACGAGGTCCCCGATGAAGAAGTGAAGCCGGCCCCGGCCCTGTCCTCCGCCTCCCGCAGCAAGCCGAAAAAGCAGGAGCCCAAGACCGAGCCGCTGAAGCCCCTGAACCCCATCAACCCCAAGCCCAGGACTGAGGCCCCCAAGGCCGACGCGCCGAAGACGGAAGCGCCCAAGCAGGAGCGCCGCCCGGAAGCGCCGAAGCAGCCCCGTCCCGAAAAGCGTCAGGCCCCCAAAGAGGATCGGGCTCCCGCCCCCAAGGCGCCGGTCAGGGAATACGCCCCTGCCGAGCCCGGCTCCGTGGAGGAACGCATTGAGACCTTCATCAAGGGCCTTCTGGAGCATATGGGCTCCGACGCCGTGCCCCACGCCTGGAAGACCAGCGACGACACCTATCAGGTGGATCTGGTGGGCGAGGACCTGGGCATGCTCATCGGCCGCCGGGGCGAGACCCTGGACGCCATTCAGCATTTGACCAACTACTCCATCAACCGGGACAGCAACAAGCGGTCCCGCGTCAACGTGGACGCCGAAAACTACCGGCAGAAGCGGGAGGAAAGCCTCCAGCATCTGGCCCGGAAGGTTGCCGGTAAGGTGGTCAAATACCGCCGGAACATCACCCTGGAGCCCATGAACGCCTATGAGCGTCATGTAATCCACGCCGCCCTGCAGGACGTGCCCGACGTGACCACCTTCTCCACCGGCACCGAGCCCAACCGCCGCGTGGTGGTGGCCTACAGCCGCTATCCCCAGCAGAACGAAAAGAACTAAGACCGACATTGCGTGTCATGGCAAGCCAGCGTCCCCACCGGCCTGCCGTGACACGCTTTTTTGTACGGGAGCCTATGCCTGCGGGCGGCATATATGCCGCCCTACAGAGCAAAATCGAAACTACTCTGTAGGGGACGCATATATGCGTCCCGCATGGGTGCGATTTGGGTAATTTGCACAAAGAAATCCGAACAGGACCGGCCCAAAAATTTCATTTGTTTTGACGGAAATCCTGCGAAAGACAGGCCCGAATGAAAGATATCCCGGCCACTCCTGCAAAAAGCCGGGGTTCGACGCAATTTTCCCGTCATTCATACGAAAATTGCAAAATTGAAAAAGAAAAATTTACTTTGAATTTTCCATGTGATAAACTGAATGCGAAGAAACCGCAAGGAGGAACGCTCTTATGGTAGAAGTGATCAAGAAAGGCGCATATCTGGTGGACGGCCGGATTGTCTGGGCGGACCAGGCCCAGGGCCAGGCGGCTCCCGAGGAAGCCCGGCAGAAAACCATCGCCTATTCCATTCTCCGCGCCCACAATCAAAGCGGCAGCATGCAGAAGCTGCGTTTGAAATTCGACGCGCTGATTTCCCATGATATCACCTTCGTGGGCATTATCCAGACCGCCAAGGCCTCCGGCCTGAAGCAGTTTCCCATTCCCTACGCCATGACCAACTGCCACAACAGCCTGTGCGCCGTGGGCGGCACCATCAATGAGGATGACCACGCCTTCGGCCTGTCTGCGGCGAAGAAATACGGCGGCATCTACGTGCCGGCCAACCAGGCCGTCATCCACCAGTACGCCCGGGAGCGGCTGGCCGGCTGCGGCAAAATGATCCTCGGCTCCGACTCCCACACCCGCTACGGCGCCTACGGCTGCATGGGCGTGGGCGAAGGCGGCGGCGAGCTGGTGAAGCAGCTTTTGGAGAACACCTACGACGTGGCCGCGCCGGAAGTGGTGCTGGTGTACCTGGACGGCAAGCCCCGCAAGGGCGTGGGACCCCAGGATGTGGCCATCGCCCTGGTGGCGGCCACCTTCCCCAAGGGCGATGTGAAAAACAAGGTCCTGGAGTTCGTGGGCCCCGGCGTCAAGGAGCTCTCCTGCGACTACCGCATCGGCATCGACGTCATGACCACCGAGACCTCCTGCCTCAGCTCCATCTGGGAGACCGACGAGAAGGTCCGGGCCTACTATGAAAACATCGGGCGGCCGGAGGACTACAAAGAATTGAAGCCCGAAAACGGCGCGTACTACGACAGCGTGGTAAAGATCGACCTGAGCAAGATGGAGTGTATGATCGCATTGCCCTTCCATCCCTCCATCGCCTACACGGTCCACGACCTGCAGGCCCGGCCCCAGGAGATCTTCGCCGAGGTGGAGGCCGCCTGCAACAAGCAGTTGGGCGGCAAGGTCACCATGGACCTCCGGCACAACATTGTGGACGGCCAGGTCCACTGCGACCAGGGCGTCATCGTGGGCTGCTCCGGCGGCATGTATGAGAACATCATGGAGGCGGCGGCCATTTTGAAGGGCCAGTCCATCGGCAACGGCTACTTCGACATGAGCGTCTATCCGTCCTCCACCCCCATCTCCCTGGCCGTCACAAAGAACGGCGCCTCCGCCACTCTGATGGAGGCGGGCTGCGTCATGAAGCCGGCCTTCTGCGGCCCCTGCTTCGGCGCCGGTGACACCCCGGCCAACAACACCCTGTCCATCCGCCACGCCACCCGGAACTTCGCCAACCGCGAAGGCTCCAAGCCCGCCAACGGACAGATTGCAGCCGTGGCCCTGATGGACGCCCGCTCCATCGCCGCCACCGCCCGCAACGGCGGCGTCCTGACCGCGGCCACGGACATCGACTATGATCTGCCCACGGAAGAGGAGTTGGTCTACCACTACGACGGCTCCGTCTATGAAAAACGCTGCTACGAGGGCTTCGGCAAGGCCGATCCCGACGCAGAGCTGCGCTACGGCCCCAACATCAAGGATTGGCCCCACATGCCCAAGCTGGAAGAGGACCTGCTGGTGAAGCTCTGCGCCGTGATCCACGATCCCGTCACCACCACCGACGAGCTGATTCCCTCCGGCGAGACCTCCTCTTACCGCTCCAACCCCATCGGCCTCAGCGAGTTCGCCCTGAGCCGCCGGGTGCCGGAGTATGTGGGCCGCAGCAAAGCAGTCCGGGCATTGGAAGAGCAGCGGGAAGCGGGAGAGACCCCGGAAGAGGCAGCCCAGGTCCTGGCCCGGGTGGGCGGCGACCTGAAGAAGACCTCCATCGGCTCCTGCGTCTACGCCAACCGGCCCGGCGACGGCTCCGCGAGAGAGCAGGCCGCCTCCTGCCAGAAGGTTCTGGGCGGCTTCGCCAACATCTGCCAGGAATACGCCACCAAGCGCTACCGCTCCAACTGCATCAACTGGGGCATCGTGCCCTTCACGCTGCCGGAGGGCCAGGAATTTGCCTATGAGGTGGGCGACTATGTGTACATCCCCGGCATCAAGGCCGGCATCGCGGAAGGCAAAGAGGAATTCCAGGCCAAGGTCGTGACCCGTGACGGCGTGCAGGACATCACCCTCCTGTGCAAAGGCCTGACCGGCAACGAAAAGCAGATCTTGCAGGAAGGCTGCCTGATGAACTTCTACGCCGCCGGATACGGGAAATAAGGGACAATTGACAATGTACAGGGGACAATGAAGGTGTTCCATCGGGACAATTGGATTTTAGAAAGCACCCTTGAAAGCCTTCCCCTTGAGGGGAAGCCTTGGGCGCTCCCGCGCCAGTGCCAATGAAAAGGAGGACACTATGGAAAAAATCAAAATGACTACTCCGCTGGTGGAGATGGACGGCGACGAGATGACCCGGGTGCTCTGGGCCATGATTAAGGAAAAGCTGATTCTCCCCTATGTGGATTTGAAGACGGAATATTACGACCTGGGCCTGCTGCACCGCAACGAGACCCAGGACCAGGTGACCGTGGACGCCGCCAACGCCACCAAGAAGTACGGCGTGGCCGTCAAGTGCGCCACCATCACCCCCAACAAGCAGCGCATGGTCGAATACCCGGAGCTGACCCAGATGTGGAAGAGCCCCAACGGCACCATCCGCTCCATCCTGGACGGCACCGTGTTCCGCACCCCCATCTG
>CAMEIU010000041.1 GCA_945918815.1 uncultured Clostridia bacterium | reverse complement strand
AGCCGCCTGCGGAGTCGCCCTCAACGATGTAGATCTCGGTGAGGCTGGGATCCGATTCATTGCAGTCCCGCAGCTTGTCCGGCATGGCCGCACCGCCCAAAGCAGTCTTGCGGCGGATGGACTCTCTGGCCTTCTTGGCGGCCTCCCGCGCCCGGTTGGCCATCATGGCCTTTTCCAGGATGACCTTGCCCACAGCCGGGTGCTCTTCCAGGTACTCCGTCAGCTGCTTGGTGACCAGGCCGTCCACCAGGGTGCGGATGTGGGCGTTGCCCAGCTTGGCCTTGGTCTGGCCCTCGAACTGGGCGTCGGTCAGCTTCACGGAGATCACCGCCGTCAGGCCCTCTCTGACATCCTCGCCGGTGACCTTGTCATCGCCCTTGATGACGCCAATCTTCTGGCCGTAGGCGTTGAGAACCCTGGTCAGAGCCGTCTTAAAGCCGGTCTCATGCATGCCGCCCTCGGGGGTGTGGATGTTGTTGGCAAAGGAGTAGATGGTCTCGTTGTAGGTGTCGGAATATTGCAGGGCGATTTCCGCCACGGAGTCGCCGCGGCTGCCCTCGATATAGATGATATCGTCGTGGATGGCATTTTTGCTGCGGCTGAGCCAGGTGACAAACTCCTTGATGCCGCCCTCATAGTGCATGGTGTCCTTCTGCTCCATGCCGGGCCGCCGGTCCTCGGTGGAGATTTTCAGACCGGCGTTCAGGAAGGCCTGCTCCCGCATGCGGGTGTGCAGGGTGTCGTAGTCGTAGATCAGGGTGTCGAACATCTCCGGGTCCGGCTTGAAGGTGACGGTGGTACCGGTCCGGTCGGTCTTGCCCACGATAGTCATGGGCTGGGTGATGTTGCCCCGGGCGAACTTCATCTCATAGATCTGTCCGTTCTTGTGGACGTCCACCTGGAGCCACTCGGAGAGGGCGTTGACCACCGACGCGCCAACGCCGTGGAGGCCGCCGGCCACCTTATAGCCGCCGCCGCCGAACTTGCCGCCGGCATGGAGCACCGTGTAGACCACTTCCAGAGCCGGCTTGCCGGTCTGGGCCTGGATGTCCACGGGAATACCGCGGCCGTTGTCGGTGACGGTGATGGTGTTGCCCTCGTTGATGATGACTTGAATTTCGGTACAGTAGCCCGCCAGCGCCTCGTCGATGGCGTTGTCCACGATTTCATAGACCAGATGGTGCAGGCCGGATGCACTGGTAGAGCCGATATACATACCCGGCCGCTTCCGCACCGCCTCCAGCCCCTCCAAAACCTGGATCTGACTGGCGTCATAAGTTTCTTCCACTTTTGTCAGGATATCTTCAGACATAGGAACCTCCGTTCAATTGACAATTGACAATGGACAATTGACAATGAATGTGTCCCCTTCGGGGACAATTTAAATAAAGCTCTTTTTTTACATTTTTGATCTATTTCATCCGCTTTTCCAGGGTCGCGGCGTTGAATTGGCACAGGTAGACCCGGTCCATGCCGTATTCGCTGGTGAGGAGAAAGGATTTCGGCAGATCGTCGCAGACGGTGATCACCTGGCCGTTTTTCTCGGCCTCGTTCAAAAACTTTCTTGTATGCTTGGAACAGGTGGTGTTGTCCATATCGAAAATACCAAGGATGGACGAATCCCGCACCGCCATATCGGAACCGAGTTGGATATACATGGGAACCTCCGTTCAATGGAAACCGCACCCTCTTGCCCCAACAGGGGGCGTGCTGAATTTCAACTGTCCATTACTCTCCCGCCTTCGATCATGGTGACCTTTCCCAATTCCGACCAGCGGTCTTTTTCGCAGCAGGTGATGAACACTTGTCCGGTTTTGATCTGGTTCAGGACAAAGTCCTGGCGGCGGGCATCCAGTTCGGACAGCACGTCGTCCAGGAGCAGCACCGGTTCCTCACCGGTGTCGTCCCGGAAGATTTCCCGCTCGGCCAGTTTTAAAGAGATGGCCGCCGTGCGGGTCTGTCCCTGGGAGCCGAAGGCCTTCAGGCTCACTTCGTCCAAAACCACGTCAAAATCGTCCTTGTGGGGACCGGTCAGACACTGGCCCGATTCCAGCTCCGCCCTTAAATGGGCTTCCTGGTGCGCAAGAATCTGCTGCTCCAATACCTGTCTGGGGGCCAGGGGATTGGAAATGGTGGAGACGGTTTTATAACTCAGCTGCAGCGACTCTCTGCCGCCGGAAAATTCCCGGTGGTAATAAGCCGTGCAGCGGTCCAGCTTTTGCAGGTAATTGGCTCGATAGCCGATGAGCAGGGAGCCCACCTGGGCCATGCGCAGGTTGAAGTCCGGCAGGGTATCCACCAGACCGGGCTGCTCCCGGAAGTCCTTCAAAATCCGGGACTTGTGATCCAGCAGCCGGTTGTACTCCGTCAGGGCCCGGTCGTAGCCGGGGCGCAGCTGGCACAGGGCGTTGTCCAGGAGTTTTCTCCGGGCAGACGCGCCGGTTTTCAACACCAGCAGATCCTCGGGGCAGAACAGCACCGTGGTCAGGACGCCCTGCAATCCGGAAAAGGTCTTCTGCTTCACGCCGCCCAGATACAGCTGCCGTGGCCGCCTGACGGAGAACAGCACGGCTCTTAGGGTCTTGTCCCGTTCCTGGGAGAAGACCCTGGCCTCCAGATCGGCGAAGTCCGCGCCGAATTGAATCAGCTCCTGTTCCTTCCGGGTGCGGAAGCCGTGGCCCGTGGACAGGTAGAAGATGGCCTCTAACAGGTTGGTCTTGCCCTGTGCATTGTCGCCCAAAATCAGGTTGACGCCGGGCACAAAATCCGCCTGCAGATCCCGGTAATTGCGGAAGCCCCGCAGCGACAGGCTATTGAGCCGCATCGGCCGTTACCCGCCAGGTGTTTCCCAGATAGGTGACCAGATCGCCGGGCCGGAGCTTCCTGCCCCGCATAGTACATACCTCCCCGTTGACCTGGACCTCCTCGGCCAGGATCATATTCTTCGCCATACCGCCAGACTCCACGGCGTTGGCAAACTTCAAAAAATCCTGCAATTTAATAAACTCTGTGTGGATGGAAATGTCCACCACATTGGCAGAACGCTTGGTGACGCGAACTTTCATATCAGAAACCTCTTGTTTCAAACTATAACCACCTCGTGCCCCCTGAAAGGGGGCGCGAGGGTGCCGACTCAATTTCAAATCCGTCGCGAAGCGACACCTTCATTCATTGTCAATTGTCAATTGAATCAGTCTGCCTTCAATCTGACCGGCAGGACCATGTAGGCGTACTTGCCGCTGCCGTCGCAGGGGACGATGGGGCTCAGGCCGTTGCTCAGCTCCAGGGTCACCTCGTCGGTGGGAACGGCTTTCAGAGCCTCCAGCAGGTATTTGCAGTTGAAGCCAATTTCCAGCTCCTTGCCGTCGCCGGCCACTTCGCACTGGTCGTGGGCCACGCCGATGGTGGTGGCGGTGCGGAAGTCGGCCAGATTCTCGCCGAATTTGCAGCGGACCGGGCTCTTGATCTTCTCGGAGATGATCAGGCCCACCCGGTCGATAGAGGCCGTCAGCCGGGACCGGTTGGCCACCAGCTTGATGGGATTGTTGGTGGGCACCACCCGCCGCCAATCCAGGAAGTCGCCTTCCAGAATCCGGCAAACCAGCGTCACGCCGCCCATTTCAAACAGGATGTGCTTCCGGCCCAGAGTGAAGGAGGCGGGTTCGTCGGTGTCTCCCAGAATTTTTTCCACTTCCTTCAAGGCCGCCGCCGGGGCCACGAATTTCACGGTTCGCTCCGTGGATTCTTCCGGATAGTACCGCCGCAGAGCCAGCCGGTAACCGTCCACGGCCACCATGGTGATGGAGTCCGGCGCCACCTCGAAGAGACAGCCGGTGTGGATGGGCCGGGCCTGATTTTCGCTGACAGAGAAGATGGTGCCGGAGATCAGGTCCCGCAGCTCCCGCTGGGGAATTTTGACGGCGTTTTCAAAGTTGACATCCGGCAGCTCCGGGTAATCCTCGGCGGATTCGGCGGTGATGGTAAAGGAGGAAATGCCGCAGCGGATGGAGACCTTGAAGCTCTCGTCCACGGAGACGGTGACCTCCTCATCGGGCAGCTTGCGGATGATATCGAAGAACAGCCGGGCCGGCATGACGCACTCGCCCTCTTCGGAGATATCCGCCGGGACCGTCACGGTGATGCCGGTTTCCAGGTTGTAGCCGGACAGGTACAGGTGCATGCCTGCTTTAACGTAGATGCCCTCCAGGGCGGAAATGGCGTTTTTCGCGGCCACGGTCCGGGACGCCACGGAGATGGCGTTGACCAGCACGCTTTTTTCGCAGGTGAATTTCATAAATACGCCTCCTTCGATTGCCGCCGGATTTCTCCACAGGGTCCGTCCAACGGAATCAGATTTTTTCTATCTCTCTAAGAGAAAGAAAGGATTCTTTTCAGTAGTAACAGTAGTAGTAGAAATTTATGTGGAAAAGTGCCTCGGGCCCAGTGATGCCAAGGAGAATCTCTCCACAGGCAGTTGTGGAAGAATTTCAAGGTTTCCACAGGCTCAGATTCGGACGAATCGAAATCCGGGTTTTGCACAAAATTTTTTCCACTTTACACAGGGGGCTGTGGAAAAATTTTGAGATATAGCTTTCCGTTTTTGATGCGCAGACCTTAACCCCGCATGTCATTGCGAGGAGCGACCCGACGCGCCGTTTGGCAGTTGGTTCCAGGATGCAGCTGCCTGCAAGCGGCACGTCCAGTGGCCGTGCCCTACACAGGCTTTTTCGTTCAAAGTTGCGCCGCCCCTACAGCTTCTCATTGATATTCGCCATAATATCCCGGATGGTGTCGTTCAGCGGGTTTTTGCTGTCGGACAGGGCGGTTTCCACCTTGCGGATGGAATGGATGACCGTGGAGTGGTCTCTTCCGAATTCCCGGCCGATGTCCGGCAGGCTCAGGTTGGTCATTTTGCGGATGAGATACATGGCGATCTGCCGTGCCTCGGCGGTGCCTTTGTTTTTCAGGGTGCCGCGGAGGGTGCTATCGTCGATGGAGTAGAACCGGCCCACTTCGGAGATAATCAGGCTGGGCGTGGGCAGGGTGTCGGCCTTGCCCTTGTACATGTCCTTGATGGCCCGGGCCACGTTGGGCACCGTGATCTCCATGCCGGTCAGCTCCCAGTAGGCCTTGATTTTCTTGACCGTGCCTTCAATCTGCCGGATGTTGGTGGTGATATTTTCGGCGATGTAGGAGCAGACGTCGTTGGGCATGTCCATGCCCAGGGTCTTGGACTTGTTGCGGATGATGGCCATTCTGGTCTCATAGTCCGGCGGATTGATGTCGGCGATGAGGCCCCATTCAAACCGGGTTTTCAGACGGTCCTCCAGACGGAGCAGGTCGGAGGGCGGTCGGTCGGAGGTCAGAACAATCTGTTTGTGGTTCTCATAGAGATTGTTGAAGGTGTGGAAGAATTCCTCCTGGGTGGACTCCTTGCCGGAGATGAACTGGATATCGTCCACCAGGAACAGGTCGGCGTTGCGGTATTTGTTGCGGAACTCCTGGTTCCGGCCTTCCTGCAGGGCCTGAATCAGCTCGTTGGTGAATTGATCGCCCTTGATGTAAATGATGTTGAAATCCGGGTGCCGGTAGTTGATCTCCCCGGCGATGGCGTAGAGCAGGTGGGTCTTGCCCAGACCGGAGGGGCCGTAGATGAACAGGGGATTGTAGGTCTCGGCGGGCTTGTTGGCCACGGCGATGGCCGCGGCGTGGGCGAACCGGTTGGAGGGACCGACGATAAACCGGTCAAAGGTGAACTGCGGGTTGTATTCGATGAACTGGGGCTTCTTGCCCTTGTTGCGGTAGGCGTCCATCTCGTCGCCAGTGAGAACCTGGACTTCCACGTCCATTTCAAACAGCTCTTTCATGGCGTCCTGGATGTGGGGCGTGCAGCGGCGCTCAATGATATCCTTGCGGAATTCGGAAGGGGAGTAGAGCACCAGCTTGTGCTCCGTCAGCTCCACTACCTCGGCATCGTCAAACCAGGTGGACACCACCGTGGAGCTCAGCCGGTTTTCCATGTGTGCCAGAACCTTGGCCCAGACATAAGCAGATGAGTACATATCCGTCTCCTTTCTGTGGAGAATTCATCCCAAAACAGAAAAAATGGGCATAACATATCACATTAAATTATACCACATTTGTGGGGCTTATGCAAGGAACGGCCGAAAGAAAATGCGAAAAAATGTAAACAAAATTCTAAAAATGGGGAATACAATTTCTGTTGACATAATAGTGGATAACCCTGTGTATAATGTGGATAAGTTGTGGCAATTGACAATTGACAATTGCCAATGGACAATGAAGGTGTCGCTTCGCGACGAATTTATTTCTTGTTTGCAGCTTCGTGTGCCCTCTCCAGGGGGCATGAGGGTGTTTACTGTGATTTTAAATCATCCGCGTCAGCGGATACCTTCATTGTCAATTATCAATTGTCAATTGTACATTAAAAAAGCATGTCCCCGTTTTTGCGGGAACATGCTTTTCTGAAACACTTAATTTTTCTCTTTCAGCAGGTCACGGATCTCGGTCAGCAGAACCTCTTCCTTGGAGGGGGCGGGCGGTGCGGCGGGGGCTTCTTCTTTTTCCTTTTCCAGCTTCTTGTGGGCGGCGTTCATGACCTTGACGATGGCGAATACCACGGCGGCGATCAGCAGGAAATCAATGATGGTGGCGATGAAGCTGCCGAAGCCCAGGGTAATGGCCTCCTGGGTCTCCGTGGCCTCCCGGACGACGATGTTCAGAGCCGTCATATCCCGGGTGCCGAAGATCCAGCTGATCAGCGGCATGAACACGTCGTTGACCAGGGAAGTGGTAATCTTGCCGAAGGCGCCGCCGACAATGACGCCGATGGCCATGTCCATGACATTGCCGCGGGAGATGAAGTCCTTGAACTCTTTCAGAATTTTCTTCATTCTTTCGTGCTCCTTTCTTTTTTTATGATAATCATAATCCCTGTTTGTGCTGCTGCCAGATTGGCTGAGTAAACCAGATCAGCTTTTTTACTTCTTCTCGATGACTTCCAGGCCGCCCAGGTACTTCCGCAGTACCTCCGGCACCACCACGGAGCCGTCGGCCCGCTGGTTTTGCTCCACCATGGCGGGGAAGATGCGGGAGGTGGCCAGGCCGGAGCCGTTGAGGGTGTGGACAAATTCAATCTTGCCCGTCTCTTCCCGGCGGAAGCGGATGTTGCCGCGGCGGGCCTGATAATCCCGGGCGTTGGACACGGAGGAGACCTCCTTGTAGCCGTTCATGGACGGAATCTGAATTTCAATGTCATAGGTCCGGCACATGGAGGCGGAGCAGTCGCCGGCAGCCAGCTTCACCGTGCGGAAGTGGAAGCCGAGACCCTTGACCAGGTTCTCCGCCTTGGCGACCAATTCGTCGAAGGCCGCGTCGGAGTCCTCGGGACGGGTGTACTGGAACATCTCCACCTTGTTGAACTGATGGCCCCGGACCATGCCGCGCTCGTCGGCCCGGTGGGAACCGGCCTCGCGACGGAAGCAGGGGGTGTAGGAGAAGAATTTCTTGGGCAGATCCTTCTCACTGAGGATTTCATTCCGATAGACGCTGGCCAGAGCCGCCTCGGCGGTGGGCAGCATGTAGTGGATCCGGTCGTCGGTTGGGTTGGCAATTTTGTAGACCTCATCGGCGAACTTGGGGAACTGGCCCGCCGTCTCGCCGCACTGGTACTCCAGCATCAGAGGCGGAATGATCATCTCATAGCCGTCGGCCAGATGGCAATCGATGAAGTAGTTGAGCAGGGCCCACTCCAGCCGTGCGCCCATGCCGGTGTACATCCAGAAGCCGGTGCCCGCCAGCTTGGTGCCCCGGTCATAGTCGATGAGGCCCAGGTCGGTGCAGAGGTCCACATGGTGCTTGGGCTCGAAGTCAAATTTGTGGGGCTCGCCGTAGTAACGCAAAGGCTCGTTGTTCTCCTTGCCGCCGGGTTTCAGGTCCGGGTCCGGCAGGTTGGGCAGGGACAGCATGGCGGTCCGGTATTCGGCTTCCACGTCCCGCAGCTTGGCGTCGTTTTCAGAGATGTTGGTTTTCAGCTCTCCCATGCGCTTGAAGATGGGGGCCACGTCCTCCCCGGCCTTTTTCAGCCTGGGAATGTCCTTGGAGACCTTGTTTTGCTCGGCCTTCATGGCCTCGGTCTCGGCAATCAGGCTCCGGCGCTGGGCATCCAGCTCCAAAATCCGGTCCACCTGCTCGTCGCAGTCCACTTCCTTGGCCCGGAGGGCCGCTTTCACATAATTCGGATCATCCTTGATGCGTTTGATGTCAATCATGTTACTCTCCCTTTTCCAATAAACGATTGTATTCCTCAAGGCCGGCTTCACCGAGATAGTCCTTGAGATTTTCCAGATTATCCATGGCCTTGGAGAAGGCTACGTTGCCCTCCTGGGAGCCTGGGGTATACAGCTCCATGGCTTGCAGCAGCAGCTCATAGGCTTCCTGGGTTTTTCCCTTGGCAGTCTGGACCTCCTGCTGGAGCCGCATGATGGCCCCGGCAATGTCGTCATCCAGGACCGGCTGATCCGCCAGTTCCTGCTCCAATTCCTCCACCTGGGCAGTCAGGGCCTCCACCTGAGTCTGCAATGCTTCATTGTCCTCCTGAAGCTGCCGGTTTGTGTCCTGCAACTGCTCCGCCTTCTGCAAGGCGCTGGCGCTGGACTGATTCAGCTCAGAAATGGTGGCCCGGGAATCCCGTGACTGCTGCAGCAAGGAAAACAGGACAAACAGGAACGCCACGGCAAACAAAATGGTGATATACCGGAGCAGAGCATTTTTTCTCTTCTCGTCCAGCGAAGATTTCTCCGTTGGCTTGCTCTGCTCGTTCTGATGTTCTTCGTTCATAGAATACCTCTTTAATAATTGACAATTGACAATGATGGTGTCCCCTTCGGGAACGTATTTCATTTCAGGTCGCATCCTCGTGCCCCCTGACAGGGGGAACAAGGGTGCATTCGTTAAAACTTCAACTGATTCAACGCTTCGTAGATTCTCTGCAAATCCTCTTCGCCGTAAAATTCCAGCTCCACTTTTCCCTTTCGCTTGCCCTGGGTGATTTTGACGCCGCGGCCAAGACGCTTGGACAGGGTCTTTTCACATTCGGCCACATAGTCCACCTCCAGGGGCGCTTCCTTGGGCGGCTCTTCGGCCTTTTCGGCGGCTCTCGCCATGTTTTTGCACATGACCTCCGCCTGGCGGACGGAGAGCTGCAGGGCCGCGATTTTCTGGGCGGCGCGCTCCTGGTCTTTGGGATTGCGGAGTACCAGAAGAGCCCGGGCATGTCCGGCGGACAGCTGGCCGCTGGCGACCAACTGGGTGATCCCGGCGGGCAGGGACAATAACCGGAGACTGTTGGCCACGGCGGGGCGGGATTTTCCCACCTGCTGGGCCACCTGCTCCTGGGTGAGGCCATAGTCCTCCATGAGCTGCTTGTAGCCCATGGACTCTTCCATGGGGTTCAGGTCCTGCCGCTGTAGGTTTTCAATGAGGGCCAGTTCCATGGCCTTCTGATCGTCGGCCTCGATGACCACCACGGGAATCTCCCGGAGGCCCGCCAGCCGCGCGGCGCGCCAGCGGCGCTCGCCGGCGATGATCTGATAGAAGCCGTTTTCCCCTTTTCGAACGGTCAGGGGCTGAATGACGCCGTGCTGGCTGATGGAATCGGCCAGGGCCTGCAATTCTTCCTCGTCAAAGATTTTTCTCGGCTGCAAGGGATTTGGCTCCACCTTCTGCAAAGGCAGGGACGTGACCTGTTCCTCTCCTGACGGGCTGACGGAGATATCCCCCAGCAGCGCGCCCAGACCCTTTCCCAGGCCCTTGGAGCCCTTGGATGACGCCATTATGCTCCCTCCTTCTCAAGAATCTCGTCGGCCAACTGCTCATAGGCCGCGCAGCCCCGGCTGAATTTGTCATAGGCCCGCACGGGCAGTCCGTGGCTGGGCGCCTCGGACAGGCGGACGTTCCGGGGAATGACGGCGGCGAAGACCTTGCCGGGAAAATGCCGCCGGACCTCCTCCGCCACCTGGGCGGAGAAATTGGTGCGGCCGTCGTACATGGTGAGCAGCACGCCGAAGATGGAGAGACTGGGATTGAGGCCCCGCTTCACGGCCCTTAGGGTGGTCATGAGATCGGAGAGCCCCTCCAGGGCATAGTATTCGCACTGTACCGGCACGAGAATGCTGTCCGCCGCGCACAGGGCGTTGAGGGTCAGAAGCTCCAGGGACGGCGGGCAGTCGATGAAAATATAATCATATTCTCTGATCACGGGCTTCAAGGCCGTTTGCAGGGCAAATTCCCGGTTGGGATTGGACACCAGCTCTACGCCTGCGCCGGACAAAGCCGGGGACGAGGGCAGGAGATCGCCGAATTTTGTATGGACGATGGCGTCCTTGGCCGGTTGGCCGTTGATGATCACATCATAGCTGGAAAAAGGCGTCTCCCCTTTCTCCACGCCGAGGCCGGAGGTGGCATTGGACTGGGGATCAAAATCGCACAGCAGGACTTTTTTCCCCCGCTGCGCCAGAGCCGCCGTCAGATTGACCGCCGTGGTGGTCTTCCCCACGCCGCCTTTTTGATTGACGATTGCAATCAGCGCGCCCATAGCACACCTCCCAGATTTTTTTGCAGTGAATATTATAGTATGGTTTCAAAAAAAACGCAATACAGGAAAACAGAATTGTTTCACGTGAAACAATAAAAAAATACCTCGCGCCCCTTTAGGGGCGGCTAATAGCCGCCCGCATGAAGCACGAGGATCAGTATTCCCGAATAACGGCCTTGACCTTTCCTAAGATCTGCGCTTCCCGTCCGTCGATGGGATCGTAATTCGGGTTTTCCGGCAGAAGCCAGATTCCGTCTTTGTCCCGGTGGAGCCGCTTTACCGTGGCCTCGTCGCCCAGAAGGGCCACCACGATTTCTCCGTTGTCGGCGTCCGGCTGGGGACGGACCACCACTTTGGCGCCGTTCAAAATCCCGGCTCCGATCATGGAGTCGCCACGGACCCGCAGGGCAAAGCAGCTCTGGTCGCCGTCCCAGGGGATGGTCCCCTCCTGATTTTCCACCGCCAGAATGGGCAGACCGGCCGTGACCACGCCGACCAGAGGAATGCGGCCCACCCGCTGGGTCTCCGGCAGGGATATGGCCCGCTTCTTGCTGCTGTCCCCCTGAATGCGGCCCTGGCGTTTCAGCTCGTTCAGATGGTAGGACACCGTGGCCGTGGATTTCAGGCCCACGGCGGCGCAGATCTCCCGCACCGAAGGCGGATAGCCGTTTTCTTCAAAATAACTGTTGAGAAATTCCAGGATTTTTTTCTGCTTGTCGGTGGTGCGCGGCATAGGAATCCCCTCCTGGCCCAAGTATAGCATATCTTTCAAATTTTTGCAAACATTTGTTCTAAGAATTACAGGCCGCTCAGGTCCCATTTTGGAATAAATTCTTCCGTGGCAGCCTGGAAATCCTGGGTGTAGCCGTCCTCCAGTCCTAAGAACCACAGGTAGCTCAGCACCGCGTCGTATTCCTCCTCTGTCACCCGCCGGTCCAAAGGCGGCTGCACAGGACCCATGGGCACATACTGGCTCATGAGGCTGAAAAGAATGTCGCCCTTTTGAAAATGGTCTGCCGCCCAGTCCAGAACCCCCAGGGAGTTGTCCACAAAGCCGGGCAAAATCAGATGGCGGAGAATTACGCCCTTCTGCATCTGGTCGTCCGCAATGACCACCGGGCCGGTCTGCCGGAACATTTCCAGAATGGCGGCGGACGCCGTCTCAAAATAGTCCGGGGCTTTGGACAGCTTCGCGGCCAACCGGTTATCGGAATATTTGAAGTCCGGCAGATAGATATCCACCAGGCCCTCCAATTCTTTCAGGGTTTCCACGGATTCATAGCCGCCGCAGTTGTAGACCATCGGCACCGGCAGCTTCGGCGTCAGAGCCGGGAGAATGGAAGGAAGAAAGTGGGTGGGCGTCACCAGGTTGATGTTCTGTACACCGTCGTCGATGAGCTGCTCAAAGATCTCCCGCAGATGGGTGGAGGTGATCTCCTTGCCAAAATTCTCATGGCTGATATGTTGATTTTGACAGAACACACAGCCCAGAGTGCAGCCGGAGAAAAATACGGTCCCGCTGCCGAAGCTGCCGGAGATCACCGGCTCCTCCCAATAATGGGCCGCCGCCCGAGCCACCCGCAATTGACCGGGCATTTTACAAAACCCCAGCTGTCCCCTGCTGCGATCCACGCCGCAGCGTCTGGGACAGAGGGTGCAATGGGTATAATCAAGCATAGGATACCTCTGATAATGAAGGTGTCGCTTCGCGACGATTTTTTTGATTTTCGGGACATATGTAGGGGCGGCTATCAGCCGCCCGCATGACGTACCAGTCTGTTCCTATTATCAATTCCCAAATCTCAATTGTCAATCGGTTTTTCCTGTGGTACAATCGGAAGCAGAAAATCAGAAGGAGTGTTTCACGTGAAACAGACGCAGTATCCGGTTCGGAAGGGCCAGAGCCTGGAGGTGGAGATTCAGGGCTATACCAGCGAGGGCCAGGGCGTGGCCCGGGTGGAGGGTCTGGCGGTGTTCGTGCCGGGGGTCATCCGGGGCGAGCGGGTGCGGATCACCATCGAGCATCTGGGCCACACCGCCGCCTACGGCCGCCTGGACCGGGTCCTGGAGGCAAGTCCCATGCGGGTCTGGCCGGACTGTCCCTATGTGGGCCAGTGCGGCGGCTGCGTCTTCTGGCACATGAACTATGAAGAAGAGCTGGCGGCCAAGGCCCAAAGGGTGGCCGACGCCCTCCGGCGCATCGGCGGCTTCCCGGTGGAGCAGGTGCCCATCACCGGCAGCCCCGAAGAGACCGGCTACCGCAACAAGGCCCAGTATCCCGTGGGCATGGTCCATGGGAAACCGGAGGCCGGCTTCTTCCGCCAGCGGACCCACCAGGTGGTGCCTGTGGAAAACTGCCGGATTCAGACCGAGGCGGCAGACCGGGCCAGGGAAACCGTGGTCCGCTGGATGCGTAAGTATGAGATTCCCGTCTATGACGAGACCACCCATCAGGGCCTGGTGCGGCACATCTACGTCCGCACGGCCAAAGCCACGGGCCAGGTGCTGGTGTGCCTGACCATCAACGGCGATTCGGTTGCACATAAAAAAGAGCTTGTGGAAAACCTGGGGACAAATGTGGACAACCTGGCGGTGGTGTGTCTGAGCATCCACAAAAAGCCCGGCAACGCCGTCCTGGGCGACCGGTTTGTCAATTTGTACGGACCGGGGTATATTGAGGACGTCCTCTGCGGCCTCCGGTTCCGCCTCTCCCCCCGGTCCTTCTACCAGGTGAACCACGACCAGGCCGAGCAGCTCTACGAGGCCGCCGTCCAACAGGCAGGTCTGACGGGCAAGGAGACGGTTCTGGACCTGTACTGCGGCACCGGCACCATCTCCCTGATCCTGGCCAAAGCCGCCGGGAAGGTGGTCGGCGTGGAGATCATCTCCCAGGCCATCGAGGACGCCAAGGAGAACGCCAAACGAAACCAGGTGGAAAACGCGGAATTTCTCTGCGCCGACGCCGCCCAGGCCGCAAAACACTTCGCTGAAACCGGCGTCCGCCCC
>CAMEIU010000040.1 GCA_945918815.1 uncultured Clostridia bacterium | reverse complement strand
AACCTGTGACCCCATGCTTGTAAGGCATGTGCTCTCCCAGCTGAGCTATGCTCCCGCAACGCCGTTTTTCTTTTGCGGCGGCCGCATCTCTCAGCGACGGGTATTATTATACCCATGCACCCTCAAAATGTCAAGCTCTTTTTTCTAAAATTTTAAAATTTTGAAAAAGTTATAAATTATTCAGAATTTCTTGGATTTCTTCGGGCTTGAAGTCATAAATTGTATCGCAGAATTGACACTCAATATGAATGGTCTCGCCCTCGTCCACGATTTGCCGCAGTTCTTTTTTGCCAAGGCTGATGAGGGTGGCCGTGACCCGGTCCCGGGTGCAGTAGCACTTGTAGGCCACCGGCGTGGTCTCCAGAATTTCCAGATCCATGCCCTCCAGGACGCGCTCCAGCAGCTCCCGGGCGGTGAGGCCCTGGTCCAGCATACCGGTCACGGCTCCGGTCTTCCGGATACCCGCTTCAATTTTGTCGATGACCTCGTCCGGCGCGCCGGGCAGGAGCTGGATGATGTAGCCGCCTGCGGCCCGGACGCTCTGGTCCGTATCCACCAGGACGCCCAGGGCGCAGGCCGTCGGCGTCTGCTCGCTCTGGACGAAGTACTCCGTGATGTCCTCGGCAATCTCCCCGGAAACCAGCTCCACGCTGCCCACATAGGGCTCCTTCATCTGCAAGTCCCGGATCACCGTCAGCATGCCGTCGGTGCCCACGGCGGCGCCCACGTCCAGTTTTCCCCGGTACTTCTCCAAAAGGCTCACCTGCGGGTGCTGCACATAGCCCCGGACGTTGCCATCGGCGTCGGCCACGGCCAGAATGGTGCCCAGAGGGCCGCCACCCTTGACCTGCAGAGTGATGGAGCCGTTGTCCACCTTCTGCATATTGCCCATCATGGAGGCCGCCGTCAGGAGCCGTCCAAGAGCCGCTGTGGCCGTGGGAAGGGTTTTATGGATATTCCTCGCCCGTTCCACAATATCCGTTGTCGTGACCGCTACGGCCTTCACAAAGCCATCCGCCGTCATGGCGCGCACTAATTCTCCCATAATTGCTCCTTTTATTTGTTTCCGTGCAAGCCCTCGTGCCCCGTGCAGGCGGCTGATAGCCGCCCCTACAAGAGGGCACGGGGGTGCAGTGCTATCCATTCATTTCTGCGCAAAAAAGTATACCCGCTGCTCGCCCGGCTTGGGGCCTTCCAGGCTGCGGTCGCCGTAGACCTCCACGATCCCGAAGCCGGCCTCTTTCAGCCATTGGGTCAGCTGCTCCACGGTATAGGCGTACTCCCGGTGTTCCTCGAAGCTCCGCCGCCACAGGTCCCCTTCCGTCTGGAACAGGTCCATGCCGTAGTAGCAGATGTTCTCCTCCTCGTCGAACTCCGCCCGCCAGACGCAGTAGGTTTCCTCGTTTTCATCCAAAAAAATCTGGCCGTCCAGGCCCCGCAGCTTCTCGGGTGTATTGATATCGAACAAAAACACACCGCCGGGGGCCAGACTTTGAAAGACCCGGACGATCGCCTGGCGGCAGTCCTCCGGGTTTGTGACGTAGTTCAGGCTGTCGAGGCAGCAGACCACCCAGTCCACGGTATAGGGCAGCCGCAGCCGCTCCATCCGCTGGCAGATGAAGTAGGGCCGGTTTTCCTCCAGCTCTGACGCCTTCTCCCAGGCCATGGACAGCATATCCTCCGACATGTCCGCGGCCAGGACCTGATAACCCCGTTTTGCCAGCAGCACAGACATGGAGCCGGTGCCGCAGGCCAGGTCCAGCACCGATTGGGGTTGGACACCGTGACGCCGCAGCAGCGCCTCCATGTAAGCGAGCATGTGTTCATAGGGAATATCCTGGGTCAGGGAATCGTAGGAGAAAGCCAGAGATTCGTAGGCGCTCACGCCTGTTCCTCCGCCGGGGACTTCTGGGACGGCTCGTCGGCCTTCAGACGCTCAAACAGGGCGCGGTAGGTGTCGGTGCCGTAGTTGAGGCTCCGGTTGACACGGCTGATGGTGGCGCTGCTGGCGCCGGTCTGCTCTAAGATATCGTTGTAGATCATGCCTTGGTTCAGGAGCTTTGCCACCTCATAGCGCTGCTCCATGGCCTTCAGCTCGGAGACCGTGCACAGGTCCACAAAGAAGCGGTAGCACTCCTCTGGATTTTCCAGTTTCAGGATGGCCCGATAGAGCTCATGGTCTGGGTTGGAACGCTTGTTGCGATTGTTCAAAGGAGATCCCTCCATTCTTTATCATCTGAGTGTTAATTTTATCATGGTAAACCCAAAAAGTAAAGGGCTTTGAAATTTTATTCACAAATCTTTCAGGATTTTCCCTGATTCTGCCTTTGATCCCATGAAATCTGCCCCTTGTATCCTGGCGAATCATTGAGTATAATACGAATAGAATTTTGCTTACATGCAAGGAGGCTACTATGGTTAAGGCAATCATCGGCGCCAACTGGGGCGACGAGGGCAAGGGCAAGATCACAGATATGATGGCGGAGCACTCCGACATCGTGGTGCGGTTTCAGGGCGGCGCCAACGCCGGACACACCATCATCAATGATTACGGCAGATTTGCGCTGCATCTGCTGCCCTCCGGCGTGTGCTATCCCCACATCACCAACATCATCGGCAACGGCGTGGCATTCCACGTTCCGTCCTTCCTGAAAGAGCTGAAATCCCTGGAAGACGCAGGGGTTCCCGCGCCCAAGATTCTGGTCTCCGAGCGGGTCCAGCTTCTGATGCCCTACCATGTGCTGCAGGACACCTATGAGGAAGAGCGGCTGGCGGGACGGGCTTTCGGCTCCACCCGGTCCGGCATCGCGCCCTTCTACTCCGACAAATACGCCAAAATCGGCATCCAGCTCAACGAGCTGTTCGACGAGAAGGTCCTGCGGGAGCGGCTGGACAAGATCTGCACCCTGAAAAACGTGCTGTTCGAGCATCTGTACCACAAGCCCACCCTGGATCCCAACGAGCTCTACGACCAGCTGATGGTCTGGCGGGACCAGGTTGCGCCCTACATGGCCAACACCCAGAAGGTGGTCTCCGACGCCTTGCAGGAGGGCAAGACCGTGCTGCTGGAGGGCCAGCTGGGCTCCATGCGGGATCCCGACTTCGGCATCTATCCCTTCACCACCTCCTCCCACACTCTGGCGGGCTTCGGCTGCGTGGGCGGCGGCGTGCCTCCCACGGCCTTCCAGGACGTGGTATGCGTGTCCAAGGCCTACTCCTCCTCTGTGGGCGCGGGCGCTTTTGTCTCCGAGCTGTTCGGCCCCGAGGGCGACGAGCTCCGGCGCCGCGGCGGCGACAAGGGTGAATTCGGCGCCACCACCGGACGGCCCCGGGATGTGGGCTGGTATGACGCCGTGGCCTCCCGCTACGGCTGCCAGGTCCAGGGCGCCACGGACGTGGCCTTGACCTGCCTGGACGTGCTGGGCTACCTGGATGAGATCAAGGTCTGCACCGCCTACGAAATCGACGGCGAAATCACCCGCGACTTCCCCGTGACCCCCAAGCTGAACCGCGCCAAGCCGGTCTACACCACCCTGCCCGGCTGGAAGTGCGACATTCGCGGCATCACCGAATGGGACAAGCTGCCCAAGGAAGCCAAGGATTATGTCAACTTCATTGAACAGGAAATCGGCGTACCGATTAAAATCGTCTCCACCGGCCCCAGCCGGCATGAGAATATTCTGAGATAAGATTCCCGGAACCGCAAAGGCTATGGCATTCCATTTGCCATAGCCTTTTTGTATATATCCATAAGGGTAAAGAGAAATTGGGATTTGACGATGTACAGCTTTCTGTAGGGCACGGCCACTGGACGTGCCGCATGCAAGCAGCTGCATCCTGGATCCAACTGCCAAACGGCGCGTCGGGTCGCCGCGCCCTACATAGGCAGTACAACAACTCGTCAAATCCCAATTTGCCGGGCTGTTGCAGCTCCCTTTGGGGACGCAAAAGCATCCGTATGGCCGGAGCCATACGGATGCCAAACTGCTTGGGAAGCTTTAGTTCTTATTGAAGATCTTGAAGATGGCGTCGATGTCGTTGTCATCGTCGTCGATCTTGGCGCGCTCCACGCCGGAGGAGAAGGCGCCGGGACGGGAGGAAGACTTCTTGCTGCTGCTGTCGTCAAAGCCGGTGGCAATGACGGTGACCCGCATCTCGTCCTCCAGGCTGTCGTCAAAGGCGGAGCCGAAGATGATGTTGGCCTCGGGATTGGCGGCCTCCTGCACGATGCTGGCGGCGGTCTCCACGTCGTCCAGACCCAGGTCGGAGGAACCGGTGATGTTGATCAGCACGCCCATGGCGCCGTTGATGGAGGTCTCCAGCAGCGGGCTGGCCACGGCGGCCATGGCGGCCTGCTCGGCCTTGTCGCGGCCCGTAGCGGTGCCGACGCCCATGTGAGCGCGGCCGGCGTCCTTCATAATGGCGGACACGTCGGCGAAGTCCAGGTTGATGTTCACATGGTCGGAATAGCCCACCAGCTCGGAGATGGACTGAACGGCCTGCTTCAGCACGTCGTCGGCGATGCCGAAGGCGTTGGCGAAGGTGATCTTCTGGTCGGTGACGTATTTCAGACGGTCGTTGGGAATGATGATCAGGCTGTCCACCTTGTCGGACAGATTGGCGATGCCAGCTTCGGCCTGCTTCATGCGGTTGGCGCCCTCAAACTTGAAGGGCTTGGTGACCACGCCGACGGTCAGGATTCCGGCCTCATGGGCCAGGTCGGCGATGATGGGAGCCGCGCCGGTGCCGGTGCCGCCGCCCATACCGGCGGTGATGAACACCATGTCGGTGCCCTCGAGAATCTTGGAGATGGCGGCCTTGGATTCCTCCGCGGACTTCTGGCCGATCTCCGGCTTGGAGCCGGCGCCCATGCCGCCGGTGAGCTTCTCACCGATCTGGATCTTATTGGGGCAGTTGGACTTGTTCAGGTCCTGCTTATCGGTGTTGACCACCACAAACTCAACGCCGCCGACACCGGCCGCGATCATGCGGTTGACAACGTTATTGCCGGCGCCGCCGACGCCGATGACCTTTATGGAAACAACTTTTTCTTCAAAATCAGGCATGGATGCTCCTCCTATGTATAGACTGCGGGTCTTATGACGCTAGTTCACATAATTTTACTCCATTATAATATCGCGTAATCGCGCCGAGGTCAATAGAAAATCGCGCATATCCGGCGAAAAAATGGATTTTTTTACAATATCGACAAAAGCAGGCCGGTTTCAGCCCTCAATGGTCCAGGGTACGAAGCGGGCCTCCCGTTCAGCGTCGAAGGTCAGATCGATGACGCCGGCCTGGTACGGCTCCAGCTGCTCCAGCACGGCCTTGAGGTAGGATATTTTATACTCCATCTCTTCGGTGCCGCCCAGCAAAATCTGGTACTGCTCGCCGCACCAAAGCTCGATGTCGAAGATCTTCTCCGTGTTCACCGTGGTGACCTGCTCGATGAGGCCGGTGCCCTCCATCTGCTGGACGATCTCCAGGGCTGCAGCCAGATTGGCGTTCTGCTCCTCCGAGGCCACGGCGTCCTGTCCCAGCTGCGGGTCCCGGATGGTAAAGCCCGTCAGCTCCACCACTTGCCCGGTGAAATCGTCCACGGAGCTGCCCAGGACGCGGCCGTCGGTGTTCAGATACCAGTTGCCGCCGTTTTCGGCGGTGACCAGGCAGGCCAGGTCGCTCTCCTGGATCTGGATGACCACGGTATCCGGCAGGATCAGGCCCACGCTGACCTCCTGCACATAGGGCAGCCGCACCTTGATATTGGCGTTGACGGACGACCGGTTGAGGGTCAGCAGATTGTCCCCCGGCTCCACGCCGCTGACGGACACGACCTGCTCCTTGGAATAGATGCTGTTGCCCTGGACGTCCACGGTGCGCACCCGGAAGAAAATCGCTACGCCCAGGACAATGGCGGCCACCACGGCAAGCAGGATCAAAATCTTGCCGGTGAAGCCGGTATGCGGTTCTCTGCGACGCCCGCGGCGCTTTGTCCGGCGGCGGGCCGAATTTCTCTGGTTTGCCATGGGTACCTCCATCTGCGGATAGCTTACGGAGTATTATACTACATGGCATAGGAAATTTCCAGTCGTAATTCAATGGACAACAATTCAATTGACAATGGACAATGGACAATGGACAATGAAGGTGGCCCGGGTTGGCACTATGGTTTTGCCCTGCACTTCGTTTGTGCAAAACCAAGTGCCTGCCCAACCGCTGCGGTCGCTTGACTCCGCCACTGGCGGCCCTCCCTTGCGGGCACTTCGCGACGGATTTGAAATAACGCACGCGCCCTCGTGCCCCATGCGGGCGGCTAATAGCCGCCCCTACAGGGGGCTGGCGAGCTTGCGAGCCTGGGGGTTGTTGGATGCGCAGTTTTACCGTTGATCCGACAATTGAAAGACACGCAAATCCCCTACTGTGTATGGGAATCTGTAAGGCTCACAGGCTCGCCAACGGCTACCGCAAGGCCGCCTGACAGGGGGCATGAGGGTGCATCATAGATTTTAATCATTTTCCGAAGGAAAATACCTCCATTGTCCATTGTCCATTGTCAATTGTCAATTGTCAATTCTAGTAATCTCCGCCCCGAGCCTTTTCAGATTTCCTTCCAGGTTATCATACCCACGATCCAGGTGTTTTAATCCGAGGATGGTACTTTCTCCTTCCGCCTGGAGGGC
This sequence comes from uncultured Clostridia bacterium, assembly GCA_945918815.1. Taxonomy (GTDB): domain Bacteria; phylum Bacillota; class Clostridia; order Oscillospirales; family Oscillospiraceae; genus Avoscillospira. The sequence continues at coordinate 7,047 of CAMEIU010000040.1, read as the reverse complement.
GGCCAGGACCAGGGCGGCGGCGGCGCGCAGGTCGCCGGCTTCGGCATGGGCGGGATGGAGCCGCGTCACGCCGCGAATCAGGGCCGTGGGCCCGGTGACGGCGATGTCCGCGCCGAATTTCCGCAGCTGGGCCACATGGGCCATGCGGCCCTCGAAGACCGTCTCCGTCAGACGGCTCTCCCCTTCCGCCCGCAGCAGGACCGCCATCATGGGAGCCTGGGCGTCGGTGGGGAAGCCGGGATAGGGCGCGGTGGTCAGATTGTGCGCCGCCCGCAGGCGGCCCCCGGACCGCAGGGTGATCCGGTCCCGGCCGGTTTCAATGTGGCAGCCCGCCTGGGCCAGGGCCTCCAGCACCGGCAGCAGCAGAGAGCCGTCGGCGGCGGTCAATGTCACGTCTCCGCCGCAGGCCGCGGCGGCACAGAGATAGGTGGCCGTCTCAATCCGGTCCGGCAGGATGGTGTAGGTGGTGCCGTCCAAAGCCGCCTGGCCGTGGACGGTCAGGGTATCGGTCCCGGCCCCTTCGATTTCGGCCCCCATGGACCGTAGAAAGCCGATGAGGCAGCCGATCTCCGGCTCCCGGGCCGCGCCCCGGAGAATCACCGTGCCGCAGGCCGCCGTGGCCGCCAGGAGGGCGTTCTCCGTGGCCCCCACGCTGGGAAAGGGAAACTCCACGGTTCCGCCATGGAGGTGGGACGCGGTGCAGAGAATCTCCTCCTCCCTTAAGGTGACGGAGGCCCCCATCCGGGCCATGGCCTCCAGATGCAGGTCGATGGGCCGCCGCCCCAGGGGGCAGCCGCCGGGCATGGTCAGGGACACCCGGCCAAACCGGGCCAGCAAGGCTCCCAGAAACAGCACCGAAGCCCGCATCCGGGCCATGAGGCTGCTGGGAATCTGCCAGCCGCAGGCGTCCGCCGTGTCCACATACAAAGTCCGGCCCGCCCGCTCCACCTGTCCGCCCAGGGCGCGGATGATCTCCGCCGCCAGCTCCACATCGGTGATGGCCGGGCAGTTCCGAAGGACGTACCGCCCGCCCCGCACCATGGTCGCCGCCAAAATGGGCAGCGCGGCGTTCTTCGCCCCACTGATCTCCACGGTTCCCATCAAAGGCCTGCCGCCCCGGATGACCAAAGCCTCCATAAAATCCCCCTCCGCATTTTTGCCATCCTATGCGGAAAGAGGAATAATGGTACCGATCTGCGTACCATCTCCTACTGTAGGGCACAGCCACTGGACGTGCCGCTGGCAGGCAGCTGCATCCTGGAACCAACTGCCGAGCGGCGCGTCGGGTCGCCGCGCCCCGCAGTGGAGCTTGGAGGCGCTGATTCGGCAGCCCCATGCGGGCGGCCACATGGGGTCGCCCCTACGGAGGGGGCACAAGGGCACCGACTGAATTTTATAATCCGTCGCGAAGTGCCCGCAAGGGAGCGCCGCCAGTGGCGGAGTCAAGCGACCGCAGCGGTTGGGCAGGCACTTGGTTTTGCACAAACGAAGTGCAGGGCAAAACCATAGTGCCAACCCGGGCCACCTTCATTGTCCATTGTCAATTGTCAATTGACGGATCACCCCGTAGATCTGTTCCGCGGCGTCCACCACGGCCATGTTTCGGGCGGCGGCGCGCATGGCGCGGAGCTTTTCCGGGTCGCGGAGCAGCTGCCTGGCCGTCTCATAGAGGCTGTCGCCGTCGCAGTCGGCTTCCCGGACCACCACGGCGGCCCCGTGGCGTTCCAGCACCCGGGCGTTCTTCTCCTGGTGGTTGTCGGTGACGTTGGGAGAGGGCACCATGACACAGGGGGTGCCGGAGGCGCAGACCTCACTGATGGTGGCGGCCCCGGCCCGGCAGATGACCAGGTCCGCCGCCGCCATGAGCTGGGGCATGTTGTAGATGTACTCCCGCATATCCAGCTCCGGGTACTGGGACAAATCCAGGCCTTGCTCCTTCACATAGTCCGGCATCCAGCGCCAGCCGTAGGAGCCGGTGGCATGGACGTGCTGGAACAGGCCGTCGTGGGCCTCCCGGACCAGGAACCGGGCAATCTTCTTGTTCATCTCCCGGGCTCCCAGGCTGCCCCAGCAGGAGACGATCAGGGGCTTTTCGGAGAGGCCCAGAGCCTTGCGGGCCTCAGCCCGCTGGGTGTAGAGGAATTCGCTGCGGACCGGAGTGCCGGTGACGATGACCCGGCTCGGAGCGGCGTACTGGCTGCGGCTGTCCTCAAAGGAAACCATGATCCGGTCCACGGATTTGGCCACCATGCGGGTGGTCAGGCCCGGGACAGCGTTGGATTCATGGACTGCCGTGGGAATTCCCAGCTTCGCCCCCATTTTCAGGGCCGGATAGCTGGCGTAGCCGCCGGTGCCGACGATGATATCCGGCTGAAAGTCCCGGATGATTTTTTTCGCTTTCTGCATGGAACCGGCCATATGGACCAGGGTGGTGACATTGTGCCAGATTCCGGCGGGGGTCAGCTTCCGCTGATAGTTGGAGATTTTCAGGGTCTCCAAGGGGAACCCCTCCCGGGGCACCAGCTTGTTCTCCATGCCGTCCTCGGCTCCCATGAAAAGGATCCGGCAGCCCGGCATCCGCTCCTGGCAGAGCTTCGCCACGGCAATGGCTGGATTGATATGCCCCCCGGTCCCGCCGCAGGTGAAGATGATGTTCAATGGAGTCACCCCTTTCTGACGCGATGAATTGACAATTGACAAATGATAAAAAATCGCCCCTACGGCATTTTCCGGTCGTGCATTTCAAATCGTCCCGAAGGGACACCATAATTGTCAATTGTCTATTGTCAATTATATCAGCAATTGATTGTTGCTCTGTCTTGACACGCTCAAAATCAGGCCCATTTCGAAGAGCTGCATGAGAAGGGCTGTGCCGCCGTAGGAGAAGAAGGGCAGGGAGATGCCCGTGGCGGGCAGGAAGTTGGTGACCACGCCGATGTTGAAGAACACCTGCAGGGCCAGCAGGGTGGTGATGCCGCCCACCATCAGCGCGCCGAAGCGGTCCCGGGCGTGCATGGCGATCCAGTAGCCCCGGATGATCAGCAGCATGAACAGCAGAATGATGACCATGGCCCCCACGAAGCCCAGTTCCTCGCAGACGATGGGGAACACATAGTCGTTCTGCATTTCCGGCAGGTACAGGTACTTCTGGCGGCTGCGGCCCAGACCCAGGCCCATGAGGCCGCCGGAGCCGATGGCGTAGAGAGACTGGATGATCTGGTAACCGGCGTCGCTGGGATCGGACCAGGGGTCCTGCCAGGCGGTGATTCGCGCCGAGGCATAGTCCATGAAGTTCAGATAGATAAAGGCCAGGAGGCCCACCGCGCCCAGGCCGATGGCAAAATACCGCAGCTGCATGCCGCCCATAAACAGCATGGCGGCGGCGATACAGGTGATGATGACGATGCCGGACAGGTGCGTCTGCAAAATCAGCGTTCCCACAAATACCAGCCAGATCACCAGGAAGGGCATCAGGCCCCGGAAGGTTTTGATTTTATCCTTGGCCGTGGAGATCAGGGCCGCGTAGCTGATGATGATCGCCAGCTTCGCCACCTCCGAAGGCTGGAAGCGGATACCGAACAGGACGATCCAGCGTTTGGCGCCGCCGCCGGTCAGGCCGATCAGAGGCGTCAGCAGCATGACAGCCGCCGCGCCGATGAGAATGGGGATGGAGAGGCTTCGCCACATCTGGTAGTTCAGACGGCTGACAAACAGCATCAGGCCGATGCCAAGCACGGCGAAGAAGCCCTGTCTGGAAAAGTAGGCGGTGGAGCTGCCCTCATCCACATAGGCGGCGGCATAGCTGGCGGAGAACATCATGATGACACCGATGACCACCAGAAGCACCGTCAACAGCAAGAAGGGCATATCCACCATGCCGCGCTCGTCCAGGATGATCTTCTCCCTGGGCTTCTTCTCCCGCTGTGGCTCCGGCAGGGGCTCCCCCTTCGGCTGCGGATATTCAATGGCGTTGGAAGTGGTTTTGCTCATAGGAAGGTCCTTTCTGGCAGGATTGAATTTATCATTTTCCAAGCACGGAATATTTGCCGCAGGGGCGACCCTGCGGGCACGCGGCAGGCGGGCAAACATTAGAATCGATTCATGACTCCGAGCCAGGCGAGGATGCACATGAGTATGGTCACGCCGGTGAAGACGGTGAAGATCTTGATTTCGCTCCAGCCGCCCATTTCAAAGTGATGGTGGATGGGGGCCATGCGGAAAATACGCTTGCCGTGGGTCAGCTTGAAATAGGTCACCTGGATGATGTCGGACAATGCCTCGATGATGTAGATGAGGCCCACCAGGATCAGAATCAGAGGCATATCCAAGGCAAAGGCCATGCCGCAGACCGCGCCGCCCAGGAACAACGATCCGGTGTCGCCCATGAAGACCTTGGCCGGATGGAAGTTATAGCACAGGAAGCCCACCAGGCCGCCCACCAGGGCCGCCGGGAACAGGGCCAGGGTTTTGCTGCCCCAGGTGTAGGCCGTGACCGTGAAGAACACCATGACCGGAATGGTGACGCCGGAGGCCAGACCGTCGATGCCGTCGGTCAGGTTCACGGCGTTGACGCAGCCCACGATGACGAAGACGGCGAAGAGCATATACACCACCGCCGGAATGGCGAAGGAGACGTTGGCAAAGGGAATGTACAGCTCATAGCTGAGATTGCCGTTCCAGCGGAGCAGCGCCAGATAGGCCAGGGCCGCCGCCAATTGGAGAATCAGCTTCTGCAAGGCGGTCAGGCCCAGGTTCCGTTTCAGATGGACCTTGACAAAATCGTCGATGAAGCCGATGGCGCCGAAGACCAGGGAGAAGCCCAGGACCATCAGGTGCTCATAGGTGCCGGACACCATGGCGGTCCAGCCGCCGATGACCACGCAGAGCAGGGCCGCGGCAATGAACATGAGGCCGCCCATGGTGGGTGTGCCCTGCTTGGAATTGTGCCACTTGGGCCCGATCTCCCGGATGGACTGCCCGGCCTTCAGGGCATGGAGCGCCGGGATCAGAAAACGCCCCAGAATCAGCGTCAGAACAAACGCGCACAGAATCGTGATGATAACAGCCATGGTTTGGCCCCTCTCTTGTGAATTGACAATTGACACGGTAATTGAAACAGCTTTTGTAGGGCACGGCCACTGGACGTGCCGCATACAGGCAACTGCGTCCCGGAACCGGTTGCCAAACGGCGCGTCGGGTCGCCGCGCCCTACAGTGTAAACTTTTTCACCACAACTGTCAATTGTCCAGTTTCTTCGTTTCTTCCAGGAACAGCTTCAGGACCTGCTCCATTTTCATGCCGCGGCTGCCTTTGAACAGGAGGACGTCGCCGGGCTTTGCCATGACGGCCAGGGATTTGGCCATGTCATCCTGCCGGTCGAAGTGGACCGCGCATTTGGCGCTCATGCCGCCGGTGACTGCGCCGGTGATGATTCGCTCGGAGTGGTGGCCGTAGGCCAGGACCAGGTCGGCGGTCTCCGCCGCCAGGCGGCCCACCCGGTAGTGCTCCGCCATGGCCCGGCTGCCCAGCTCCAGCATGTCGCCCAGGACCGCAATGCGGCGGCCCTCGGTCTTCCGCTCGCCCAGGACCCGCAGCGCCGCTTCCATGGACTCGGGCCCGGCGTGGTAGCAGTCCTCAATAATCGTGAAGCCGTTTTCCTCAAAGACCCGCTGGCGCATGCCCGTGTTGTGGAAAATGCCCAGCTGGTACTGGATGCTCTCGCAAGTGACCCCGGACAGGATGCCCACGGTGATGGCGGCCAGGGCGTTGTAGACCGTGTGGCGGCCCTCCTGGGGCACATAGACCTGGAATTCCTTATCCAGGCCCTTGGCGGTGAAGTAGACGCCGCCGTCAATCTGGCGCACATCCTTGGCCACCATGTCGCACCGGTCGTTTTCAATGCCGAAGTAGATCCGGCGGTGCTTGCCCTCCCGCAGGTTCCAGAGCAGGGGCTCGTCGCCGTTGAACACGGCGATGCCGTCGGGCCGGAGGCCCTGCATGATCTCCAGCTTGGCCTTTAAAATGCCCTCCCGGGTGCCCAGATGCTCAATGTGCATGGTGCCGATGTTGGTGATGACCACCAGGTCCGGCTTGGCGATGGAGGTCAGATAGGACATCTCGCCGAAGTGGTTCATGCCCAGCTCCAATACCGCCAGCTCCGTGTCCGCCGGCATCTCCATGATGGTCATGGGCAGGCCCAGGTTGTTGTTGTGGTTGCCCTGGGTCTTGGCCACGTGGTACTTCCCCGCCAGGACGCAGGAGATCATCTCCTTGGTGGTGGTCTTGCCCACGGAGCCGGTGATGGCGACCACGCGGATTCCGGTCTCCATCCGGTATTCCCGGGCGATGTCGCCGTAGGCCTTCAGGGTATCGGGGACCACCAGCTGGGGCAGGTCCACCTCCACCTTGCGCTCCACCAGGGCCGCCGCAGCCCCCGCGGCCTTGGCGTTTTTCAAAAAGTCGTGGCCGTCGGACCGCTCGCCCTTCAGGGCCACGAACAGGTCGCCGGGATGGACGTCCCGGGAATCGTGCTGCATGGCGGAAACGGTAATCTGTTCCTCCTTCGGGTCCAGGGACGCGCCGCACCACTGGGCCACCTGCTTCAACGTCAGATCCTTCATGTCCTTCCCTCAATTCCCCATCAGATGGGCGGCCACTTCCTCGCGCTCGTCCAGATGGAATTTTTCGTGGCCGATCTCCTGGTAGGTCTCATGGCCCTTGCCGGCCAGGACGATGACGTCCCCGGCTCCGGCGTTGTCCATGGCCCAGCGGATGGCCTGACGGCGGTTTTCAATGACGGTATAGGGCGTTTTCGTGTCTTTCATGCCCTCGAGAATCTGGTCGATGATCTTCATGGGGTCCTCGGTTCTCGGGTTGTCGGAGGTGATCACCACGAAGTCCGCCAGATCCGCGCCGATTTTGCCCATGATGGGCCGCTTGATGGGATCCCGGTCGCCGCCGCAGCCGAACACGGCCACGACACGGCCCTTGCAGAACTCCCGGACGGTCTTGAGAATGTTCTCCAGGCTGTCGGGGGTGTGGGAATAG